>NZ_FMFG01000015.1:0-57299 GCF_900066275.1 uncultured Faecalibacterium sp.
CACCACCTGATACAGTCTTTTGCGCCGGGCGAAACCACGCCGGAGCAGGCCCACGAGATTGGCCGGCAGCTTGCGGATGAAGTGCTGCAAGGAAAATATCCCTATGTGCTGACAACGCACATTGACAAAGGGCACGTCCACAACCACATCATCTTTTGCGCTGTGGACATGGTGAATCAGCGCAAATATGTTTCTAACCGGCAGAGCTATGCCTACATCCGGCGCACCAGTGACCGGCTGTGTAAGGAACATGGCCTGTCCGTGGTAATGCCCGGCCTAGACAGAGGCAAGAGCTATGCCGAGTGGGACGCACACCGCAAGGGTACGAGCTGGAAGGCGAAGCTGAAAGCTGCCATAGATGCAGCCATCCCGCAGGCCAAGGATTTTGACGATTTTCTGCGGCTCCTGCAGGAGCAGGGCTATGAGGTCAAGCGGGGCAAGTATGTTTCGTTCCGTGCGCCCGGACAGGAACGCTTCACCCGCTGCAAAACGCTGGGAGAAGCCTATACCGAGGAAGCCATCACCGAGCGCATCAAAGGACGGTTCGTGGAGCGGAAGCCCAAAGAAAACCGCAAAATTTCTCTGCGGATTGATTTGGAAAACAGCACCAAGGCCCAGCAGTCTGCGGGGTATGAGAAGTGGGCAAAGCTCCACAATCTAAAACAGGCAGCCCGGACACTGAACTTTCTGACGGAGCATGAAATAGACAGCTACCCGGATCTGGAAAATCGTGTGGCCGAGATCACCGCCGCCAGCACCGAAGCTGCCGCTGCGCTGAAAGCGGCCGAACGTCGGCTTGCAGAAATGGCAGTTCTGATAAAGGATGCCACTACCTGTAAGGAGCTGCGCCCATTGGTGCAGGAGTACCAGCGGACCGCTGACAAAAAGCAGTTCCGACGCAGGCACGAAGGGACCCTGATTCTCTATGAGGCCGCAGCCAAGGCCCTGAAAGAGCAGGGCTTCCCAAAACTGCCTGACCTCTACGCCCTGAAAGCCGAGTATAAGCTATTGGCCGAGCAGAAAGACCAGCTGCAACGACAGTACACCGAAGCCAAACGCCAGATGCAGGAGTATGGCATCATCAAGCAGAATGTGGACGGTGTTCTGTTCTCGAATCATAGGCAGGAGAGGGACAAGACCCTGTGAGCATTGCTTGACAATGACGCATTACTTTTAACCAAAATAATGTGCGACTGTCAATTCACTGTTGACGAACACACATTATTTCTCTATAATATAATGTGTGAATATCAAGTGAGGTGATAGCATGAACAACATGGGCAAAGTAAAAAAAATGGTGCAGTCTGCCCCCAATGGCATCATTACGGCCGCACAGCTGACGAAAGCCGGCTTACATCGGGGCTATCTGCATGATTTTGTCGAGAGCGGGGAACTATACCGTTTCGGGCGCGGCCTGTATGTACAGAGCAGTGCATGGGAAGATGATTTTTACCTGTTGCAGCGGAAGTATAGTCGCGGCATCTATTCACATGATACTGCTCTCTATCTGCTGGGCTATTCTGACCGCACTCCGGCAAGGTACACTATGACCTTTCCCAAGGGTTACAACGCACTGTCTTTGAAGCAGGAAGATTTGATCGTCAAGCGTGCTATTCCAGAAAATTATGACTTTGGTATTATTGAAATCCAATCACCATCCGGCAATCCCATTCGTGTTTACGATTTGGAACGGACGCTGTGCGACATCCTGCGCGGCAGCGGAAGCGATATTCAAATTGTTGGTGCAGCCATGAAGCGTTACGCCGCATCCAAAGACAAAGACATTCACAAATTGATGCAGTACGCAGAACGACTTCGTGTGAAGCCAAAGGTTCTGCGCTACATGGAGATTTTATTATGATTACAAAAAATCCGATGCAGTTAAAAGCCTATATTAAAAAGAAAGCAGCCGAGAAGCATATTTCCGCGCAACTTGTGATGCAGAACTATATGCTGGAAAGACTGCTGGAACGCATTTCGCTTTCACCGTATAAGCATAACTTTATCATCAAAGGCGGCTTTCTGGTGTCGGCTATCGTTGGTCTGGACACACGGGCCACTATGGATTTGGACACGACCATCAAGGGCTTTACGCTGACCCATGAAGCCATCCTTTCCATTTTCAAAGATGTGTGTGCAGTCCAGATTGACGATGATGTACAGTTTGAAGTTGTGGGCGTTGCGGACATCCGGGAAACAGACGATTACCCCGGAATCCGGGTATCGCTGAAAGCCAACTACCCACCGATCAGCGTTCCGCTGACGGTGGATGTCACCACTGGCGATATGATAACGCCCCGCGAGATCGAGTACACCTTTTCAATGCTGTTCGATGACCGCACAATCAGCGTTCTGGCCTACAATCTCGAAACAGTTCTGGCCGAAAAGCTGGAAACCGTACTGTCCCGCAATATTGCAAACACCCGTCCGAGAGATTACTATGACATCTATATTCTATATGCCCTGCGCGGAGCCGAGTGCGATAAGGCAACGCTGCGGCGGGCACTGGAACGGACAACGGAAAAACGCGGCAGTTCTAAAATCTTAACGCAGTACTCGGAGATTATGCAGGAAATCCGGGATAGCGATACACTCCGCAGACAGTGGAACAAGTATGGCATGGAATATGACTATGCAAAGGATATTTCTTTTGATGATACCTGCAATGCGATTCAAAGAATCATGAATGAAAGCATACTATAAACTCTAATAAAGGTTGTTTTTCAAGCCGGGAGAATTTGATTTTGGGTAGAAAGAGGTTATATCATGATTATTGATACTATCCTTGAAAATTGCGATGAAAGGCATAATTGTAAATCTAATAATCGGTGTGATGACTGCTCGTATGGACAATTTTGTCCTGGTGATTGTGCAAAATGTTTGGAGTACATTCATTATCCAAGTCATGCAGAAACTAATGCGCCAAAAAGGAAATATGACTGTACACACATGGCGGATTTCTATATGTGTAAGTATTCATATCGATATACATCCGAAATTATATATGCACTCGAATGGATGCCCTCTTTATCGAGTGAAAAGAATCTGAAGGTCCTGTCGTTTGGCTGTGGCCCTTGTACTGATTTATTTGCGATTGACTATCTTCGCGTTTCAGGGAAACTGTGCTATCAAATACTAGATTACCGCGGTGTTGATAACAGTAGAGATGTATGGAACTTTATTCACAACGATATAAAATCGTTTGATAATAATCAAATCCGAATTAGTTTTCATTACCGTGATATGTGTGAAGTTATAGACAACATCTCACAGGGGAGATGGCGGCCAAATCTTATCGTGTTTCAATATGTTTTTTCTGACATGAATAAACATACTGATCATTGCCGTATCGAAGAATTCATTGATAAATTTTCCAGTTATTATAATGAAAAATGTGAAGCGGGAACGTACATTATCATTAACGACATCAATTTGAATAATTCAAGAGGTGGAGGTCGAGATTACTTTGAAAAATTACACCAAAAATTAGTCGGAGTGCATTGTGTAAGAGGGCATTTTTTTAAAGAAAGTGCATATCCTTATGGAATAGAATTCAAAGAAAATAAGAATCTATTTGACTTGTCACCTCTGAAAGACTATAACCCTTTTAATACTTGTGCAAGTGCACAGATGCTTATAAGGAAGGATTAAAAGTCATGGTAATAAGTGCTAGTCGGCGGACTGATATTCCCACTTACTATTCAGAATGGTTTTTTAATCGGCTTCGAGATGAATATGTTTTGGTTCGTAATCCTATGAATATTCATCAAATTGGGAGAATCAATTTATCTCCAAATGTAGTTGATGGAATAGTTCTATGGACAAAAAATCCGATGCCAATGTTCAAACGACTTTCAGAGCTTGAAAAATATAATTATTATTTTCAGTTTACTTTGAATGCCTATAACAAAGATGTTGAACCTAACATTCCCTCGAAAAATGATATTATAATACCTGCATTTCAAAGACTTTCAAGAGAAATTGGAAAAGAGCGTGTAGTATGGAGATATGACCCTATTTTTTTCAATGAGCACTATACAATGGAATACCATTGTAAGTATTTCAACCTTTTGGCATCAAGACTGGAAGATTACACTGAAAAATGTACAGTGAGTTTCTTGGATTTGTACCGGAATACAGCCCGAAATACTCAACCATTAAACCTTCAAAAGGAAACCATACAACAGCAAATTGAACTCATCCAGCGCTTTTCAGAAATAGCAGGTGAACACGGACTTTATATAGATACTTGTGCAGAAGCAACTGATTTCAAACGTTTTGGGGTTGAGCATGCACATTGCATTGATAAAAATCGCCTTGAAAGGTTGGGACACTACAATTTATGTGTTGAAAAAGACCCGAATCAACGACTTGAATGTGGTTGCATTGCCAGTATAGACATTGGCGCATATAATACTTGTAAAAATGGCTGTTTATATTGCTATGCTAATTATAGTTTGAAAACAGTTGATAAGAATTTTCATCAGCACAATCCTAATTCTCCACTTCTTTTTGGCGAAATAGGGCCAGACGATATAATAAAAGAGCGAAAGGTTAAATCGTGTAAACAATGCCAGATTTCCCTTTTCGATCTTTAATACAAATAAAAACGCCGGACACAGCAGCCGCAAGGCCACCGTGTCCGGCTATTTCTGCGTTGACAATGACACATTACTTTGATTGAAAATAATGTGCGATTGTCAAGCTGGCGGTATTATTCACCCGTAAAATCAAACCTCTGTCCGTCAAAGTCTGCATCGGTCATGCGCTCCAACTTCGCAATGGTGCCTTTTGTCAGTTGCCGCATTTCAGTGTCCATATCCGGCCGGGCGGCCAGCATCCGCGCCATCGTCCGGCGGCGGTCAGAAGTGTGGTACATACAGATCAAATTTTCTTCTTCCACGCTGAAATTCATGGTCAGACCTCCATTTCGTGCTGTTTGCTGCGGGCCGCTGCCTTTTTGGGGCTGGCGGCCTGTTTTGTTTCGGAAAGCTGCTTGCGGACAGAAGCACGGGGTTTGCGAATGTTCTTACCTCGGTTCTCGTTTTTGTCAACTAGCGCGTAGATGCCAAAACGGTCTTTCACGCTGGACAGGTGCAGGGACTTGTACGGCAGCATGGCAAGCAGCTGGTCCGTGTCCCGGCTGGATGCCAGCTTGGTGAAATAAGGCGATACCTCCACCATAAAATGATTCTTGTCTGGGCTGTTGGGAGCAGCCAGCCGCTTCATATCGGTTGCAATGCGCTGAGCCTCGGCCTCGATCAGCCCAGTGTGCAGTTCCGCAAGATGTTCTTTGAAATCACCGGGCCGTGCCGGTTCCCGGCTGCGCTGCTCCTGCCGGATGGCCGCTTGCAGAAGTTTCGGGTCACGGGGCTGCATTTCATACCGCACGAACTCTCCGAAATATTTGTCCGGGCGGCTGTCGAAATGCTCTTTCGGGCCAATCTCCCGCATCCCGCTTTCGTAGATCAGACGGTTGGCACCCACGGGCAGGGCGGCTTCCCGGATATGCTGGAAATGCTGCTGGTAGTCCAGTTCATACAGATTGCCTTGCACGGTTCCGTTGGCCGCACCGGTCAACTCCACTGCATAGGCAAGAATCCTGTCATGGGTCTGTTCACCGCAAAATTTCCATGTATTGTAGGCTTGGGTATCTTTGAGCAACACATCCCGTTCCCGGAAGCAGAATGTTCCAGAAGGCCGGGACAGCCACAACAACAGCTTATCCTCCGGCTGGTCGCTGCGGGCGGCCTCCCGCAGCATCTTGATGTCATAGGCAAAATCGCTCTGATAGTATGCGGTGTTCTGGTGCATAATGGCTTCCAGCGCAGCGATCACATCCATATTTTCAAATTTTTGCACGGCTTATACCTCCAATTCCTTTGTCTTTTCCCGTGGCGGCGTTTGCTTGCTCTGTTCCTTTTTCACGGCATCCAGCTGTGCCCGGATAGACGGCTTTTTCGGTTTAGCTGCGCGGGACTTTTTGGCTTTCGGTGCCTTTTCCTCGGCCTTGACTGCGGCGGCAAGGTCCGTCAGAGAGATTTGTTCTCCGGCCTTTGCTTTGGCTTCCAACTCACCTAAAGAGGGCGCATTGTTCAGCACACCGTCAATCATGTTTTCGTTTTGTTCGGTGGAAAGTTCTGCGGTGCGCAGCGGGTTTTCCCGCAAGAACTCTGGCACCTGCTGAAAGCCCACACTATCGCAGTAGTGAGCGGTATTTTGTCCGTTCTGGTGCAGCACTACCACATCCGAAACGGACAGCGAGTGTCCTTTGAAATCTGCCGGATGGTCCACATTGAATGTACGGTAGATGTCCTCCAATGTGGTACCCGCAGCCAGCGGCGCGGCGTATACTTCCGTATAGTTGGCCTTGTCCACGGTCCGGCCAGCGGCCTGCAGGCGGTCGTAGGGCTCAAAACGGTAATCGCGGGTGGAATCTTCATTGCGCAGCTGGTAGATGCCGTCACGCCGGTTCCGGCGGTACCCGCCATTACTGTGCAGGACTGCAGGCCGGTTATCAAGAGCAGAGCCAGCAGACCGAACACCGCCACGATCAGAATGGTTTTCCAGTTCCGGGCCGCAAATTCGGCTACCCGTTCGCCGCCCTCGGCCGCCAGCTTTGTTACCCGGAAACCGTTCTCTGCGGTGGCGGCTGCACCCTGCGCGGCGGCTTGTCCGGCCTGCCGTGCAGCTTTGGCATACTGCTGTTTGATACGCCGTTTCTGCCACATCCGGGAAATGGGGTTGCTGGCCACCTGTGCAATTTGCGGATTGTCCCGCAAGGATTTCTGGTAAAAGTATTCTGCATTGGCAGACATGAGCTGACGCTCTGCCCTTTCCACGGCCTTGTAGGGTTTCATCTTGTGGTGCCGGATGCCGCTGCGGATGGCTTTGGCGGTCTGATGCTCCACCAGTTCTTCACCCTTGTGGCCACCCTCCACACCCACATTTTCGTGTTCGACTTCATGGATTTTTCCGTGAGCGAACAGCAATGCTTCCGATAGCGGGCGGCTGGCCGGGTTTGGTTTCAGGCTGGGTGGGCCTTTGTCCTGCTGCTCAAAACGCAGGGTGGATTTTGCCTTGCCGCTAACAGCATCGTAGACTTTTCCCTTGACCGGGACGCGCTTTTTCGGCAGAGCGGCGCGGGCTGAATCCAGCTTGTCAGCCTTTGCTTCCGCCTTTTGGATATGGTGCTTAGTGGAACAAACTTTTCTTCGGTCAAGTATTCAAGGGAGATTTCCCGTTTCCACCTCGCTGCCAGCATACGGGCCGCGTCAAAGGACGCATGGCGAATAACAATCCGGCAATAGGTATCATGGGTATAGCGGATATGTTCTTGATAGGCTTCGTATTCAGTCATGGAAAATCCCCCTTTCTTCGATTATGGGAAAGGGCGGCAGCACTTTTTGCTGTCGCCCCTTGATTACCCACCAGCAAGGACAGTCGGGGCTGTCAACGGTGGGCGTAGCCCATTTACTTGCCATTGACTGGCTCGGCTGGGTTTGCTATAAATTGCACTCACTATGGATTAACAGAACGCCTAAAAATAACCCATGTGCTTATGAAGTAACAAATCAATAAAAGTAGCAAAATTCCCACGGTTGCCACAATCTGTAACATCAATGCAGTGAATCCAATATAGGCTGAAATTTCTGCTGATATGGTTTGGATAAAGTAAGCTATTACAACAGCAGCTACAATAATTGCTGTGATAATTGGAAGCCCAAACCAAACACTTAATTGTTGCAAGATAAGTTTTCCGATATGCTTTTCTTCCACCCCCAATTTTCGGAGTACAGAGAAACGATACTTATATTGTCCTGCGTCTAAAAGCTGTTGCAGGGAAAGTACCGTAAGACATATAACCATCAGTACGACAGCACCATAAATCATTGCAGTCTGTAAAATAAAGTTATTTGCTATGGAACTATTGATTTGCAGTGTGCTAAAACGCACGCCATAAATAGCCCCGGTTTCTGCCTGCTCGGGATATTTCTCTGTAAAAAGTTTTTCCAGTTTCCTTGCATTTTCATAGGAGATATTTTCCGTTGTTGTAATATACCGGTTTTTTATTACTGGCAACAGCTTTTCACAAATATTGTCTGGAAGTACATACAATACATTTGTATAGGAATTGTACGCTGTTTCTCCAATCGGATCCTCATAATAGGACTGCCCGAAAAGAGTCAATTCTCCTGCGTCTGTCATAATGCTGGTGTGTTCTTTCAAAAAGCTATCCCGTTCTTCCTCGGTGGCGATGGCTTTCCATTGTGTTGTAAATTCATCTTCCCCCAGAGAAATCTGTTTGTAACCCAGCATTTCCCGTATAGTGTTATAATCACTCAAAGAAATTGCTACAATCGGAAAATCATATTTCTGTCTGTTGTGAAAATCATCTTTCTCTGACAGATATAGATTGAACGTGCAATCATAAACTGTATCTATTTTGTGCTCTGTCAGAAACTCAGTAATAATTTCATAACTGTCTTGCGGCAGATTTTCTTCTTCATATACGTTATTATATCTTGAATATACCTGCACATCATACATAGAGCGCATATCCAAATAACCTGAAGCCCAGCCCGTCAAAATAGGGGCGGCAATAAACATGAAGATTGCAAGGACAAGGGTTATACAAATCAGCGTCATTGTTTTGCTGGTTGTATTTAGTTTTGATATAATTTGCCCGAAAAAGAACAGGTTTTCTCCCTTGTATCTATGTTCCGGCGATTTTACTTTCCATGCTACAATCAAACCACTGGTAAGATAAATGAAGGCACAAATGAAGAAAAGTAAGTCAATCACAACAAAAAGCAGATATTGATTGAGCGTTCCACCACCTAAAGTCAGATAATATTTATTTGTTAATGCTGCAACACTGGCTGCTATAAAAGCATTCAATACAGAACATATCAGCAAACCAGCAATGAAACATTCTCTTTTTTTCTTTCTAATTATGCAAAATATCGACCACAGCAAAGTAAGCAGCGGAAAAAGAATATTTCCCCAAAACATAAGCTTCACCGGAAACGCAAAGCGGGTGTCATAATAAAACCAGACCTTTTGTATTCCTGTAATCAATCCCCATACGGTAAATACTTCAAAGAGGACTACTACAACAGAAATGAAGCGGCTCTTTTTTAGCTCTGGTTCGTTCTCTTTCTCTGCGGAAAGCATATCAATAATTTTTGTTTTCTGAATGGTACGGGTATTGAAAATTCCTACCACAAAAAAACTTGCCACAAAAAATACCACTGTCAACAAAACGGTATCCGGGAATAATGTCCATGAGATTTCATAAGGCTTTCCATAAGCAGTAAGGAGCATTGCGGTAATGAATTGAGAGCAAAATACACCGCAAAAAATACCAATCAAAATGGAAAACATACCCATAATCAGTGTTTCTGCAAAGAAAATCCTGCCAATGTTTTTTTGTTCCATTCCCATAATGGACTGGACAGCAAACTCTTTTTGCTTCCGTCTTAGCATATAATGATTGACGAACCGTATCAAAAATAACAACAGCAATGTTATCATGCAGATTGCAATTTTCATTCCGTCACTTAATAGAGTAAAATCATACTCGCTGCCTATATCCGGGTTATAATAACTACTGGAAATAGACAAGAACGCATAAAACAAGGTAACACAGATTGTCATTGTGACAATGTAAACCAGATAGTCTTTTACAGACCTCTTTGCATTTCTGAAAACAAGTTTAGCATACATGGCTCTGTCCCCCTCCGATCATGGTAAGGACATTCAGAATTTTATCAAAAAAATCACTTCTGCTGTCGTTGCCCTTGCGCAGTTCCATAAAGATTTCTCCGTCTTTCAAAAAAAGAATACGGCTGGCATAGCTGGCGGTAAAAGCGTCATGGGTTACCATAAGAATTGTCGCCCTAAGCTGTTCATTGATACTTTGAATGGTAGACAGCAGCATTTGTGAGGAATGGCTGTCTAATGCTCCTGTTGGCTCATCTGCCAATAAGAGTTTCGGATTGTTGATAATTGCTCTTGCACAGGCACAACGCTGTTTTTGACCGCCCGATACCTGATAAGGATATTTGTTTAGAATATCGCTGATATTCAGCTTTCCGGCTATATCCAAAATGCGGGGTTCTACACTCCTGGCAGGGACTTTATTGATTGCTAATGCCAATGCAATGTTTTCAGAAATCGTCAGGGTATCCAGCAGATTAAAGTCTTGAAACACAAAGCCAAGATTCTCCCTGCGAAACCGGGCAATGGCCTTGGGCTTTATCTCCGTAACATCCGTTCCTCCCAAATAGATGTGTCCTGCGCTCACGGTGTCAATCGTGGAAATACAGTTGAGCAAAGTCGTCTTTCCAGAGCCGGAAGCGCCCATAATGCCCAGAAATTCACCAGCTTCCACAGAAAAGCTAATGTCTTTAATGGCTTTGGTAATATTCCCTTCATTGCCATAATATTTCTGGATATGTTCCAGTTTCAAAATCGTATTCATCTGATAAACCTCCTTAACTGTTCCATATCTTTATTGTAAATGGAGTTTCTAATTTTTTGTATCAAGTTTTCTTACACAGTTCTTACAAAAATGTAAGAAGTGCAGAACCTATCAGCCCTGCACTCCGATAATAAAATCATTCATTTGAAAGGTAAGTGAAATCGTTGTTCCTTTGTTTTCGGAATAAGCAGTAAGTCCTATTCCCAGTTTATCACATAGACGCTTGCAAAGATATAATCCAATTCCAGTAGAATTTTTCCCGATTCGCCCATTCTGACCTGTAAATCCTTTTTCAAAAATGCGGGGTAAATCACTTTTAGGAATACCTATCCCGTTGTCACGGATAGATAGCACAATCCCGTCATTTGTTTCTGTCGCCCCAAAGTGCAAAATAGGCTGCTCTGCATGGTATTTGATTGCATTACCGATAATCTGATTTAAGATGAACCGCACCCATTTTTCATCAGTGTAAACTTTTGTTTCTATATCGTCTATCTGAATCGTCATATTGCTTTGACGCAAAAGATACTTATTATCTGCGATTGCACTATGCACAACATCACATAAATTGACCTCACGAATAGAATAGTCTTTTTCAGCATGTTCACTTCGGGCATAGTAAAGGGCCTGTTCTGTATATTGGTTGATATTCTCTAACTCTGCCAATACCTCTCTGGAAAAGGGAGAACGGTTATTCTCACACAACAACTTCATAGCTGTAATTGGTGTTTTTACTTCATGTATCCATTGTTCAATGTATTCTTTGTATTCCCTGCGTTCCCTCTGCACTTCGCCAATCCGTTCCAACATGGATTTTTCAGCCATTTTCATAATTTGATAAAAAACTTGTTCGTCAGCCTTTTCCGGCACTTTCATGATTTCTGGAAGTAAATATCGTTCGTCTAATTGCTCCGCCATACCAAGCAACTTATTCAGATACTTTTTTCGTGAGAAATAAAAAGTCAGCAAAGATAAAACAAGGACAATCAACCAGATAGCAAGGATAAACAAGACTGTTTGGATTGGATTATCGCTTACAATCAAGAACAAGGCAAGGGCAAGCATACCCAGCAGATTGATTAAAATGACGGAGAGTTGATTTTTTAGATATTGTTTTCCACTCATAATGTATATCCCTGCCTGTGTTTTGTTTTAATGAAATCTACAAGGCCGATTGTCGCCAGTTTGTCGCGAATACGGGTCATATTGACACTTAGGGCATTATCATCAACATAAAGCTGATTGTCCCAAAGAAAATCCACAATATCATTTCTGGAACAGATTTTTCCGGCATTCTTAAAAAGGTAGTAGAGGATTTTCAATTCATTCTTTGTCAATTCTGCTTTCTGTCCTTTGTACTCTATCATACTACTCTCCAAATGTAGGGTAGCTTCTTTCCACATATAAATTTCTGTTTGCGGGGAACGGTAGGCTTTCTTTAACAATGCCGCAATTTTAGCAAGAAGAATAGCGGGATTATAAGGCTTTGTGATAAAAGCATCTCCACCCAGCATAATGCTGTTCAGTTCGTCCATATCTGTATTGCTGCTTGTTACAAATACAATCGGAATATCTGAAAAGGTGCGAATTTGAGAGCATATTTCAAAACCGTTATTACCCGGAAGTTTTATATCCAGAATAACCAGATGTGGCGCAGCTTCTTTTAACTGCTCTATTGTTCGGGAAAAATCCGTAACTGCAAATACTTCATATCCATTCCCAGACAAAAGAGTTTTAAGCTGTGTTTGTATCGTGAAATCATCTTCAATGATTAGTATTTTTTCCTTCATAGAGATACCTCCCTGATACTTTATTATACTGCATCAGAGAGGTTTTCTCAATCCATATTGAAGAATAGTAACGGAATAATGGGCGATTGTCTATCAAATTTTTGTGTGTTACTTTACCGCACATGAGCATTGCTGCCGGGATTATCCTGTCCATAACCCTCCAACAGGTTGATGCCGCCCCAGACACACAGGGCACCGCCCAGACCGACCACGATGGTCTGCAAAGTATCAACTGCGCTGTTGAAAAATTCCATAAGGTCCTCACTTTCTGCCGCTTGTTCTGCGGCACTCAAAATAAAAATTATTCGGCTGAATTTTCGTCCGGCAGGTCGATTTCGTACAGGTCAAAACTTTCGTCCTGTGCGACCACCTGATGCCGCTTCCGGCGCAGGGTGGATAAGAACCTGTCCACATCAAAGGTGTTTTTCTTGTCCGCGTCCGCAAGGTATTTGTAGTGCGGGTGCTTGGTGATGTCGAACTTCTCCGAGAAGAACGGCCTCACGCCCCGCAGCTGCAAAATACATTTGCCGCCGTCCATGATTGCGATTTCGTCCTCTGACATCAACGCCTTTCCTAATTTTTGATAGTTCAGTCCGTGGGAGGTTTGAGAACCCCGGTTTTCGCTGGTGTTGAAACTGTCGATGGTCTCTTTCCCCAGCGCATCGGAGATCTCTTTGGCATTTTTACCCCGCCCACTCAAAAAGAGAACAGAATCGCAGTTGTCCGAAATGATATCGGCCGCATCTTTGTAGATAGCTTTCAGCTGCGACTGGCTCTGCAAGATGATGGATGCCGAGATTTCCCGGCTGCGGATGGTGGCAATCAGCTTGTCGAAGTTGGGAATCTGCCCGATGTTGGCAAACTCGTCCAGAATCAGCCGCACATGGACAGGCAGCCGACCGCCGTATTTATCATCTGCACGGTCACACAGCAGGTTGATAAGCTGGCTTTGGAGCATGGCAAGAATGAAGTTGAAGGTGGTGTCCGTGTCGCTCATAATCAAAAACAGCACGGTCTTTTCATCCCCGATGGTGTCCAGTTCCATTTCATCGTTCTCCATCAGCTCCCGCACCTCCCGGATGTCAAATGGGGCTAAACGGGCACCGCAGCTTATCAGGATGGAGGAACGGGTCTTGCCCGCCGACAGCAAAAACTTTTTGTACTGCCGGACGGCGAAGTGGTCCGGGTCTTTTTGTTCCAGCCGCTCAAACATGAGGTCCACTGGGCTTTGAAACTCCGGGTCATCTTCACGGGCTTCACTGGCGTTTATCATTTCCAGCAGGGTGGTAAAGTTCATTTCTTCTGCCGGGGCCTCGTACCAGATGTAGCCAATGAGTGCGGTGTAGAACAGCCGTTCCGACTTCACCCAAAAATCTTCCGCCGATTTTTCACCCTCGCCCTTGGTGTTGGCGATAAGAGTATTCACCAGCTTCAGCACATCCTTTTCCGAGTGGATGTAAACAAACGGGTTGTACTTCATGGACTTGGAAAAGTTTATCGTGTTCAGGATTTTCACCCGGTAGCCTGCCCGCTGGAACATTTGGCCCGTTTCCAGAACCAGAGTCTCTTTCGGGTCTGTGACCACGAATGAGGTGGGATAGTCGGAAGTGGGAAAGCATTGCATGAGGTTGGGCTTCACATAGAAGCGGGTCTTGCCGCTGCCGGAGCCGCCGATTACCAGCACATTCTTGTTCCGGGCCGTCTTGGGGTCTTTGGGCCGCCCGGTCATGGTCAGGCGTTCGGTCTGGGTCAGCAGGATGTTGTTTTCAAACTTGGGGTCGATGTAGGGGGCAATATCCTTGGCGGTGCCCCACCGGGCAGAGCCGTATTCTTCACCCTTGCGGTACTTCTTGGCGTTCTTGCCCTTGCTGTACACAATGAGACGGACAGCCACCGCCCCAACAACGCCCACACACAGGTCAAACGGGTGCAGGCTGGGCAGCGGGCTTGCAAAGGCGGCGGAGATGCCGCTCGTTAGGTGCAGCAGCTTGGCCGAAGCATCCGCGCCCGCCGACAGACGGTACGTCTGCCCGCATTTGGCAAACAGGTACACGAACAGCAGATATGGCAGATTCAGCACCAGCAGTTTTTTTAGTTCAGGCTTCATCGTTCCAGCCCCCTTTGCTTGATTTTTTCTTTGGCGTGTTTCGGTTGCTGGGCCGCTTTCTGCTTAGCCACCGCCAGCACTTTGCGGATGGAGGGCCGCTGCTCCTTGGAGAGTGTTTTGGCCGTGAACTCCAGGAACGCCTGTTCCAGATTGTCCGCATCCTTGGCCTTGAAGATCACGATGTAGTGGGGCGGCTGGGTGGTCTTGTCCTTGCGTAAGGTAAAGTCCACGCCGTACTTCTTGGCGCAGGGCTTGAACGCCCCGATGTTCGCTTCCGTGACTTCAATGTTGGTCAGGGCCGCGCCGTGGGCTTTCAGCTGTTTCAGGCTTTGCTTGCCGTGGTGCAGCTTTGGCCCCTTGGCCCGGTGCTGCAAATATTTTTTCAGGGCAGCTTGCAACGCTTGGGCGGTGAGCTTGCCCGTTTTCATGGACAGGGCAATAGTTTTCTGGGTGACTTCTTCCTGCAATATGAATCCCTCCTTGTTGCAGAAAATTCAGAGCGGCAGCTAGGGTGGAACCACCAGCCGCCGCAGGTAAAGTGTTCTCATGGATGGGTACTCCTTTCGGTCAGGTGTTGGGCGGGCGGCCCCAATCGGGCTGCGCCATATCGTGCGCCACAAGGGACGCATAGTAGCTGTTGATGGTGCTGGGGGCGTTGAACAGCATGGCCCGCAGGTATTGCTTGATGTTGCGGACTTTGGTGGTGTTGTCCCGCAGGCAGTCCATGACGAACTCGATGTGATGGCTGTCCAGTTTCAGGAACTTGGCCTTGACCAACTCTGCCGGGTAATCGTCCCCGGCCACCCGGATGGACTTGCGGTTGGTGCAGACCGTTTCCAGCAGGATGTCCACGATCTCGTCCAGCTGCTCCCGGTCTATCCGGGGATTCTGGATGAGGGTGTCATACTCGATGTTCTCCAAAATCAGGTCCCGGTAGATTTGATAGGCCGTTTCCTTTCGGCTTCCTGTCCGTTCCGGCGGCGGTGCCGCTGCCTCGTCCTCGTCCAAAGGCAAGGGGTTTGGGGAATGGATAGGAATGGAATCGGTATTTAATCCCTCTTTCTTTTGTTTTTCTGTAATTAGTTTATCTTTATTTAATTGCATTGGATTTTCCAACGTAGGGTTTTCCTGCGTGGGATTCTCCAACGTTGGATTTTCCAATGTAGGTGAAACCGATGCAGGAACGGGCTGCGGCAGCTCGAAAATCACATAGTCTGCACCACGCAGCCGCCCTTTCTCGTCCCGTTCTCTGGAACGCTGGATGTAGCCCGCCTGTTCCAGTTCCCGGATGGCCTGCCGTATCGCGTCGATGCTTTCCCGGTTGATACGGGCCAGCCCTTGCAGGGTGTAGTCCCAATCTTCCGGCAGGGAGAGCATTTGGGAGAGTAAGCCTTTGGCTTTCAGGGACAAGGCCCGGTTCCGCAGGTGGTGGTTTGACATGACCGTGTAGCCGCTGTTCTTTTCTACCCGAAAAACTGCCATTTCACGGATGCCTCCTTTCTGTTTTTGGGCAAAGAAAAAGCCGCAGGCTTTTTGTTAAAGTCTGCGGCTATGCCGATTGTTAGATATTCAATTCTTTGTGTTTCCGCACTCCATATCAATTACCACCGAAACGGTGATGTGATTTTCAATGCGTTTATTGCGGAGTTTATCGCCCTCGCCATCGAACACAACATGACGAGAAAACAACGTAAAGCGGATGATTTCCACTAGATTTCTCTTTGTAGCGAAACTATCGCTTCGACATGCTCACTGTGAGGGAACATATCCACCGGCGTGCTGCTCTCCACTTTGTATCCCTTCCGGGTCAGCAGCTCCAGATCCCGGGCCAGCGTGACCGGGTTGCAGCTCACGTAGACCACACGTTTCGGGGCCATGCGGGCCACGCTATCGATAAACTGCGGCGTAGAGCCCTCCCGCGGCGGGTCCATAAAGATCACGTCTGTGCGTTCACCAGCCGCAGCGGCTTCGCCGATCCACCGGGTGGCATCTGCGGCAAAGAAGCGGGCGTTCTTCACGCCATTGTGCTTTGCATTGCCTATGGCATCGTGCACCGCTTCGCGGTTCACCTCCACGCCCACTACCTGCTTTGCATGGTCGGCGGCGGTCAGGCCGATGGTTCCGATGCCGCAGTAGGCATCCAGCACCACTTCTTTTCCGGTGAGATGCGCCGCGTCCACCGCAAGGCCGTACAGCACTTCGGTCTGGGTATGATTGATCTGATAAAAGCTGCGTGGGCTGATGGCATAGGTCTTGCCGCAGAGGGTATCCAGAATGAAGCCCTTGCCGTACAGCACCTTTTCCATATCACCCAGCACCACGCTGGTTTTGCGGTCGTTCACGTTCTGGACGATGGTGGTGATGGCCACGCCCTGCTTTCCGGCTTCGGTCAGCAGGGCTTTGACAAAGTTCTTGGCACCCGGCAGCACCGGCTGAGCCGTCACCAGCACCACCATCACCTGCCCGGTCATAACACCCCGCCGCAGCAGGCAGTGACGCAGAAGGCCGGTGCCCTTATCCTCATTGAAAGGCTGGTAATGGCAGGTGCCCGCTGCCGCACGCACGGCCAGCATGGTCTTATCCAGCACTTCGTCCTGCAAAAGGCAGCTTTCCACCGGCAGCACCTTGTGGCTGTTTGCCGCGTAGATGCCGGAGGTAAGTTTTCCACCCCAGCCGGTGGTAAAGGTGGAGATCACCTTGTTCCGATAGTGGTACGGCGTTTCCATGCCCCGGATGTGCTCCACCGGGCCGAATCTGCCCAGCAGCTTTTTCACGGTCTCTTCTTTCTGTTTCAGCTGTGCGGCGTAGTCCATGCCCAGCATCGGGCAGCCGCCGCAGTTTTTGGCACGCAGTTTGCAATCCATCTTCCGCTCTCCTTTTTACCCATAAGGGTCATACAGATCATATTCTTCCGCTTCCAGATGCTTTTCCTCCAGCACCTTCATGGCCTGTTCCAGCTCGCTCTGGCCGCAGCCGCTCTCGCTGACCAGCGCGCGCACCGCCGCCGCAAGGTCGCCGCCAAAGAGGGTGTCCAGCCGTTCGCGCATGCTCCACACATTATAGGCGCGCTGAGTGATGGCCGGAGTGTAGGTATTGCGGTTGCCGTCCTTGCCGCTTTTCACCCAACCCTTTTCTTCCAGCCGGTAAAGAAAGTTGAGCACGGTCGCCGGTGCCCAGCCCTTTGCGCGCAGCTTTGCGTCGATGTCCCGCCGGGTGACGGGCGCACGGCAGGCCCACACCGCCAGCATCACCTGCTCCTCTGCCGCCGAAAGCGGCTTTACACTGTCCGGGATGCCATACATCCTGCTGTTCTCCCTCCTTTTGGCATCTTTTTTCTTTTACGTTTGTCTTTGTTTTATTATTATACCAATTTCTGCGCCAAAGTGCAAGAGCCGGAAACGCCGATGAAATCAGGCTTTTTCAGCTCTATTTTACATTTGTCTTTGTTTTTGTTTTTCTATCAAGGACATTTGTGTGCTTTGTGCCCGCACAGGGGCTTTTGCGCCGTATCTTTGTGCAAAGATGCTCTTGTTTTCATCCCTGCAAAACCGGTATACTACGGCTACAGCAATCAACAGAACGCACCACAGAAAACCGCGGTGCTGTGCGATACAGGAAAGGGAGAGTTCATTATGGCACGAGTTTACAACTTCAGCGCAGGCCCCAGCATGCTGCCCGAGAAGGTGCTCAAGCAGGCACAGGCAGAGCTGCTCGAGTATGGCGACAGCGGTCAGAGCGTGATGGAGATGAGCCACCGCAGCAAGTGGTTCGATGCCATCATCAAGGACACCGAGGCCACCCTGCGCCGGGTAATGAATATTCCCGACAACTACAAGGTCGGTTTCTTTCAGGGCGGTGCCACCCAGCAGTTTGCCATGGTCCCGCTGAATTTCATGACCACCGGCAAAGCAGATTACCTTGTCACCGGCAACTTCTCGAACCTTGCCGCCAAGGAAGCCGCCAAGTTCGGCGAGGTGAACATCGTTGCTTCCAGCAAGGACAAGAACTTCACCTACATCCCGGACGTGAACGCCATCAACTATGATAAGGATGCCAGCTACATCCACATCTGCCAGAACAACACCATCTTCGGCACTCAGTTTGTCGAGGTGCCGCAGGTGGAGGGTGTGCCTCTGGTAGCCGACATGAGCTCCATGATCCTCTCCAAGCCGGTGGATGTGACCAAGTACGGCTGCATCTACTTCGGCGTGCAGAAGAATGTAGCTCCCGCCGGCATGGCAATTGCCATCGTCCGCGACGACCTGCTGGGCCATGCCGCCGACAATGTGCCTACCATGATGAACTACACCACTCTGCTGAACAAGGACAGCATGTACAACACGCCCCCCTGCTGGTGCATTTATATGACCGGTCTGGTGCTCAAGTATCTGGAAAACGACATCGGCGGTCTTGCCAACATGCAGAAGATCAACGAAGCCAAGGCCAAAGTGCTGTACGACTATCTGGACGGTCAGGGCTTCTTCACGAATCCTGTGGAGCACCGCTACCGCAGCACCATGAATGTCACCTTCACCAGCCCCAATGCAGATCTGGACAAGAAATTCTGCGCCGAAGCTGCAGAAGCAGGCTTCGTGAACCTGAAGGGCCACCGTCTGGTAGGTGGTATGCGCGCTTCCATTTACAACGCAATGCCCGCCGAGGGTGTGGACAAGCTGGTGGACTTCATGGAGAAGTTCCGCAAGGCAAATGCATAAGAGGGGAATTCAGATATGTATACGATCAAAACTTTGAACGCCATCAGCCCGGTGGGTCTGGCAAAGCTGAACAACAAGCAGTTTGACGTGGCTGTGGACACCGATACCCCGGACGGCATCCTCGTTCGCAGCGCCGACATGCTGAATACCGCCTTCAACGACAATCTTCTGGCCATCGCCCGCGCCGGTGCCGGCGTGAACAACATCCCGCTGGACCGCTGTAGTGAGCAGGGCATCGTGGTGTTCAACACCCCCGGTGCCAACGCCAATGCTGTGGCCGAGCTGGTGATCGGCATGCTGATCGCCGGCAGCCGCAATGTGGCTGCTGCCGCCCAGTGGTGTCATGGCCTGACCGGTGACCCTGCCATGGCAAAGACCGTGGAAAAGGGCAAGAAGCAGTTCGTGGGCAACGAGATCAAGGGCAAGACGCTGGGTGTCATCGGTCTGGGTGCCATCGGCTCCCGCGTGGCCAACTGCGCCATTGAGCTGGGCATGGAGGTCTACGGCTACGACCCCTACATCTCCATTGACGCCGCCTGGAACCTGAGCAGTCAGGTACGCCACTGCGTGAACCTGAACGACATGCTGCCCCTGTGCGACTACATCACCATCCATGTGCCCTACCTGCCCACCACCAAGGATACCATCAACGCCCAGACCCTTGCCCTGTGCAAGGACGGCGTGAAGATCCTGAACTATGCCCGCGGCGAACTGGTCAACACCGAAGCCCTGCTGGAAGCCATGGAGACCGGCAAGGTGTCCGGCTATATGACCGACTTCCCGTCTGAGGCCATTCTGGGCAAGCCCGGCATCGTGTGCACCCCCCATCTGGGCGCTTCCACCCCGGAAGCCGAGGACAACTGCGCCGTGATGGCTGCAAAGGAGCTGAGCGACTACCTGAAGAACGGCAACATCATCCACTCGGTGAACATGCCGGAGGTCAACCAGCCCAGAGCCGGCGGCAAGCGCATCTGCATCATCCACAAAAACGAGCCCGGCATGATCAGCCAGATCACCGCTCTGACCACCGAAGCCGGTCTGAACATCGAGAACATGGTGAACAAGAGCAAAAAGAACATGGCCTACACCATGCTGGATGCTACCGGTGCTGTGGACAAGAAGCTGGCCGAAAAGCTGGCTGCCATCCCCGCTGTGATCCGGGTGCGCATCCTGTAAAGCAAAACGGTTTAAAATGCCCGCCGCGTCGCTCTGGGCATCTTCAGCGGAAAACGATTTTTATTTTAGCAACCCGGAAAAGTCTGCGGATTTTTCCGGGTTGCTTTTTCACAGAGAAGGGCCGTGGCGGCAACCTACATTTCCAAACCAGGATTTTTTACAAGCTGGAAATTCTTTCTCGTCCCATCTGCCGGTTAGTTTCCATTTACAAACTGTAGTTTGTCTCAAAAAACGCGTTAGAGATAGCTTTTTCTAACTACACAACGTAAAAAGTTTACATGTATTAACATTCAAAGAAAACCTTGAAAATGGAAAATTCTGTGCTACAATAGGCTCAAAACAAGGGAAATGTCCCCCTGTTCTCCGGCTTTTGGGCCGGTATATTCATCTTACAGGTCCTGCGAGGGCCTCTGACAGGAAATAGAAAAGGTAGGGAAGTTACTATGGATATCAAGAAGATCGCACTGTTCGCCGCCGGTACTCTGTTCGGCTCTGCCGGTTTCAAGCTGCTGTCCAGCAAGGATGCCAAGAAGGTCTACACCCAGACCACCGCTGCCGTGCTGCGCATGAAGGACTCCACCATGGAGACCGTCAGCAAGGTCCAGGAGCAGGCCGGTGACATTCTGGCCGATGCAAAGGCCATCAACGAGGCTCGTGCTGTTGAAGCCGAGGCTGCTGTGATCGAGGATGCCGCCGAGGAGACCACCGAAGAGACCGCTGAGTAATTTTCGGTTCGTAAAGCACTGAAAGCCCCAACGTGGCTTTCGAGCCGCCTTCGGGCGGCTCTTTTTTGTGAGAGTGGGGCCGCAGGCGTGCAGGGTATAGCAGTCTGACGCTGCGGCAAAAAGATAGAGAAGGATATTTGATATATGAAATGTACCATTCTGCATGAAGGCAAAGGCCGGATGCGTGTGCATGTGGAAAAAGTCCGCATGACTTTGCACCGTGCCGATGTGCTGGAAGCATATCTGAACCACAAAGATGCCATTGTCCATGCCGCCGTTTACGAGCGCACCGGCGATGTGGTCATTACCTATACCGGCAAGCGCACCGCCGCCATTGCCATTCTGGCAGGCTATAAGTTCGATGTGGCCGAAAACGATGCCCTTGTCACCTCCGCCGACAGCCGCAGGCTGAACCGGGAATATCAGGATAAAATGTTCGATCTGGTGGCAGGCCGCTGCCTGCGCAAGCTGTTCCTGCCCGCACCCCTTGACGCTGCCTACACCGCCTTCCGCTCCATCCGCTTTCTCTGGAAGGGTGTGCGCTGCGTGCTGAGCCGCAGGCTGGAAGTGGAGGTGCTGGACGCTTTGTCCATCGGCGTCTCGCTGCTGCGCGGCGACTTTGGCACCGCCGGTTCTGTCATGTTCCTGCTGAATCTGGGCTCTCTGCTGGAAGAGTGGACCCGCAAGAAGAGTCTGGACGATCTGGCCCGCAGCATGGCCCTGAACGTGGACAAGGTGTGGGTGCGCAGCCAAGGCACCGAAGTGCTGGTGCCTCTGACCAAAGTACGCTCCGGCGATGAGGTGGTCGTGCGCAGCGGCAACATGATCCCGCTGGACGGCACCGTGCTGGAAGGCGAAGCCATGGTGAATCAGGCCGCTCTGACCGGCGAAGCCATGCCGGTGCGCAAGGCAGAGGGCTCCACTCTCTATGCCGGCACCGTTGTGGAGGAGGGCGAGTGCGTCTTTATCGCCAAGGCCGAGGGCGGTTCCAACCGCTACGACAAGATTGTGGCCATGATCGAGGAATCCGAAAAGCTCAAGTCCAGCACCGAGAACCGTGCGCTGGTGCTGGCCGACAAGCTGGTGCCATGGTGTCTGGGCGCAACGGTGGTCACCTATCTGCTCACCCGCAACGCCACCCGCGCCATCTCCTGCCTGATGGTGGATTTCTCCTGCGCGCTCAAGCTCTCCATGCCGCTGGCAGTGCTTTCCGCCATGCGCGAGTGCGGCAGCTACCACATCACCGTCAAGGGCGGCAAGTATCTGGAAGCGCTGTCTCAGGCCGACACTATCGTGTTCGACAAGACCGGCACCCTCACCCGTGCCACCCCGCAGGTAGTGGAGGTCGTGCCCTTCTCCGGCTGCAACGAGCGCGAAGTTCTGCAGCTGGCCGCATGTCTGGAAGAGCACTTCCCCCATTCCATGGCCAACGCCGTGGTGCGTGCCGCCAAAGAGCGCGGCATTTCCCATGAGGAGATGCACTCCGAGGTGGAGTACATCGTGGCCCACGGCATTGCAAGCCGCGTGGGCGGCCAGCGCGTGGTCATCGGCAGCCACCACTTCGTCTTTGAGGATGAAAAGTGTACCATCCCCACAGCCGAGCAGCAGAAGTTCGATGCCCTCAAGCCCGCGTATTCGCACCTGTACATGGCTGCCAGCGGGCAGCTGGTGGGCGTGATCTGCATTTCCGACCCGCTGCGCCCGGAAGCCGCCGCTGTGCTGAACGGACTGCGTGCGCTGGGCATCCGGAACACCGTCATGATGACCGGCGACAGCGAGCGCACCGCCGCCGCCATTGCAAAGCAGGTAGGCGTGGACCGCTTCTTTGCCGAGGTGCTGCCCGAGGATAAGGCAAACTTCGTCCAGCAGGCCAAGGCCGAGGGCCACACCGTGGTGATGATCGGCGACGGCATCAACGACTCGCCTGCCCTGTCTGCTGCCGATATTGGCATTGCCATCAACTCCGGCGCTGCCATCGCCCGCGAGATCGCAGACGTGACCATCAAAGCCGACAGTCTGGAGGAGCTGGTGGCCCTCAAGGCCATCGCCAACTCTCTGCAAAAGCGCGTGCACGCAAACTACCGCTTCGTGCTCACCTTCAACTCGGCCCTTATCGCGCTGGGTGCTCTGGGCATCCTGCAGCCGGCCTCCTCTGCCATGCTGCATAATCTCTCCACCATCGGCATCAGCCTGAAGAGCATGACCAATCTCCTGCCGGAGAACAAGGCTCCGCAGCTGAAAGCATAATTACCGCAAAAAATAACGCCGTGTCTGAACATTCGACACGGCGTTATTTTTTATCTGTTATTCCAGCCCGATCTGCTGTGCGTACTCTTCCAGCAGCTCCCGCTCCAGGAACGGAGTCTTGACACCCTCGCGGTCACGGTAGGTTTCGTGGCCCTTGCCAATGACGGCGATCAGGTCGCCCTCCTGCGCGTGATCCACTGCGTAGTGCAGCGCATCCAGACGGTCGGGGATTTCCACAAACTTTGCGTCCGGGTTGCCCTTGTTCATGCCCACGCGGATATCAGCAAGGATGTCCTCCACCTTTTCAAAGCGGTTGTTGTCCTCGGTAAGGATGGAGAAATCGGCCATTTTGGCGCAGATCTCGCCCATGCCGTAGCGGCGCAGCTTGGAGCGGTTGCCGCCGCAGCCGAACACCACCACCAGACGGTGGGGCTTGTAGGCCCGCAGAGTGGTGAGCAGGCTTTCGGTGGACACCTCGTTGTGGGCGTAGTCCAGCAGGATGGTGAACTTTTTGCTGATGGGCACCAGCTCCACGCGGCCCTTGACCACGCACTTGCCAAGGCCGTCGTGGATGGCCTGATCCGGCAGGCCCAGCACCTTGCCCACCGCCAGAGCTGCCAGCGCGTTGTACACGCTGAACTCGCCGGGCATGTTCACCTTCACATCCATCTCGTCCTTGCCGGTCACATGGAACTTCACACCCAGAAAATCGTGGGTGCGCAGCAGTTCAAAGCCGGTCTCGCGGTAGTCCGCCTGCTCAGCGCGGCCATAGGTGACAAGGCGGCAGGTGTGGCCTTCCAGAAGTGCTTCGGTATTCTCATCGTCAATGTTCACCACGCCCACGTCGCAGCGCTTGAACAGCTGGCCCTTCCAGCTGCGGTACTCCTCAAAGGTCTTGTGCTCGCCGGGGCCGATGTGATCCGGCGAAAGGTTGGTGAACACGCCCACATTGTAGTGCACACCGGCCACGCGGTCCATCATCAGGCCCTGGCTGGAAACTTCCATCAGCGCGGTGTCGCAGCCTGCATCCAGAAATTCTCGAAAGGTCTTTTGCAGCTCGTAGCTTTCCGGGGTGGTGTTGGCAGTTTCCTTGTGGCGGCCCATATAATAAATGCCGTTGGTGCCGATCATGCCCACCTTGCGGCCTGCAGCTTCCAGCACGCTCTTGATCATGTGGGTGGTAGTGGTCTTGCCCTTGGTGCCGGTCACACCGATCATGGTCATCTTGCGGGACGGGTTGCCGAAGAGGTTCGCGCTCATCAGAGCCATGGCATAGCGGCTGCTTTCCACCTTGACCACAGTCACGCCCGGCAGGGTGGAAAGGTCGATGTCGTGCTGGATGACCAGTGCGCTGACACCCTTTGCCGCACAGTCGGCGGCAAACTCATGGCTGTCACGCTGGGTGCCCACGATGCACACGAACAAAAGGCCCGGTGCCGCCTTGCGGCTGTCGTAGATGATATCCGAGATCTCGGTGTCCAGACTGCCCTGCGCAAGGGTAAAGGGCACGCCTTCCAATAACTGTTCCAGTTTCATACTGCACACGCTCCTCAAAACATTTTGTCACATGGGGTTTTCTTCGTTATTTGTGGTCATGCGGGCGGGGTCGGTCAGCGGTGTTTCTTCCGCAGCTGCCGCCGTATCGTCCGCAGGCTGGGCCGCAGCGGCATCCTCTGCACCGTCTGCCGCAGTATCCTCGGCAGCAGAGGTGTCAGGCTCTTCCGGCACGGTCTTTTCCGGCACAACATAACCGGAGGGCAGGGTCGGCTGGCCCTGTGCAAAGTAAATTTTACGGGTGCTGCCCGCGCTGACATGGCTGAAATCCAGTCTGCCGGTGTCGGTAGGGGCACAACCCTTGCCGTCGGCATTGGTCAGCACATAGCGTGCGCGGTCCAGCTTATAATCCAGATCGTTCCGTGTACCCAGAAGCACACTGACACGATCCTGATACAAAAATGCCATCTGGTCGGTGTCCGCAAATTCCATGCGGGTCACATCGTCCAGCATCCCATACTCTTCCAGCTTTGCCTGCAGCTCATTCAGCGCATCCAGACGGTCGTCCGTCTGCACCGCTGCCGAAGCTGCTGCCGAACCGGATGCATCCGATGCCGCCGGGTCTGCCTGCGCTGCAAAGGTCAGCTGGTCGCCGGGTGTCACCGACACCGGCTCGCCGCCGTATAGAGTCTTGAGTTCTTCCGGCTGGGCAGACTCGCAGGCCAGGATCTTGAACTGATCCGAGAGGGTCAGCCAGCCGCTCTTCGTCTGCATGGCATAGGTAGGCACCGCCTCGGTCACCTGCACCACCACCGTGTTGGGGTAATCCCGAACCACCCTGATGGATTCCAGCAGCGGGAACTGCTTTTCCAGTTCCGCTTCCTTGGCGGCAGGGTCAAAGCTGAAAATGTTCTCTTCGGTCTGCACACCCAGTGCCTGCAGGATCTGGCTGCTGGAATAGCCGCCCACCTCCTGCACCACGGTGCCGTCCGCCGTCTGCACCTGAATGGTGCCGATCTTAAACAGCATGGTCATGGTCAGGTAAACACCGGCGGCGATCACGGCCAGCAGGGTCACAAAGGCCATCAGCCGCCGCAGCATCCGCCGCCGCTTCAGTGCAGCGCGGGTTAGGCGGCGCTTCTTGCGTTTTTCCCGCTGTACCGGGTCGCGTGGCTGCTGTTGTGCCGGGCGCAGACGCTGGTTTTTGTAGCGCTGCTGCGCTGCCTGAGCCGCTGTCTTGCGCGGCTTCTGTCCCTGTGAACGGCGCTGCTGCGGCTTGCGGGCCGTGCCGGATGCACGCTGTTCCGGCTGGGCCGTGCGGCATCGCTGCGCGGTACGGTTCCGGTTCTGGCCGCTGGTGCGCCGGGTGCCGCTCTGTTCGGTGCGGCGCGGCTGCGAAGGGAACTCGATGCTATTATCGGTACGGGTGCGGCGCACCGTACCATTGGCGGTGCGGTCCGGCGCAAAGCTCAGCGGTTCCCCGTTGAAGCCATAGCGCCCGTCCGCACTGCCGGAAGATCCTTTTTGTTGTGAAGGCGGCGGAGTATGCTGCAGGTCTTTCCGCAGGTCGTAGATATTGCCGTTGTTTCTGTTATTGCGGTATTGCTGCATGGCGCACACCTCCTTTCCGGTTTAGGTTTTGTTTTACTTCTGCACCAGTTTCATCAGAGCGTCTGCAATACGGTCAAGGCTGTCATCCACCGACAGGCTGCGGGCATTTTTGCCCATCTCAGCCAGCTTGCCGGGCTGTGCCAGCATGTCGGACACCGTGCTCACCAGCTTTTCGCCGGTCAGATCTTTTTCCTCGATCACCACAGCGGCATCGGCCTTCTGCAGTTCCATGGCATTGAAGTACTGGTGGTTCTCAGCCACATTGGGGCTGGGGATGAGCACGGCTGCACGGCCAACAGCTTCCAGCTCGGCCAGCGTCAGCGCACCGGCGCGGCTGATGACAAGGTCTGCCGCAGCCAGCAGTTCCGGCATATTGTTGATGTATTCCTTCACCACAAGGCCGTCGCCTTCCGCGAAGTTCTTTTCCTTTTCCAGATCCTTGAACAGCTGCACACCGTACTGGCCGGTAGCGTGGAGATGCAGCACCGGCTTCTTCTCGTGCTGTTCCCATGCACACAGGTCGGCCACCACCTCGTTGACGCGGCGTGCGCCAAGGCTGCCGCCGAAGGAAAGGATCACCGTGCGGTCGCCCGCGCCCAGCTCAGCGCGGATGGCATCGCGGTCCTTTGCCTTGGTGAACACCTCCGGGCGCACCGGATTGCCCACCACGATGGTCTTATCAGGTGCGCCCAGCTTTTCCACAGCAGCAGGCACGGCGGCAAACACGAGATCCACATCCGGTGCCAGCAGCTTGTTGGTCACGCCGGGGAAGGCGTTCTGCTCATGAATGGCGGTGTGGATGCCCATTTTGGCGGCACAGCGCACCACCGGGCCGGACACATAGCCGCCGCAGCCGATCACAAGATCGGGTTTGACCTCCTTCATAATGGCCTTTGCCTTGGGGCCAGAGAGGGCCAGATTCCACAGCGTAACGATGTTGCGCTTGATGTTGTGCAGCGACAGCCTGCGCTGGAAACCGGTGATCTCGATATGGTGGAAGGGATAGCCCGCCTGTCCTACCAGACGGTACTCCATGCCCTCCTTGCGGCCGGCAAAGTGGATCTCGGCAGAAGGGTCTGCCTTTTTGATAGCACCTGCAATGGCAAGTGCCGGGTTGATATGGCCGGCAGTGCCGCCGGCAGCGATCAGAACTCGCATGACGATTCCTCCTCTATTATTAGTGCATCTGGGCAGGTCATCGGGGAGCTCCCCACTGGCCTGCGCCCTCAAAACAGTCGTTACAGTTCATTGCGCGCACGGCGGGCATCGTCCAGATTGATGGTACGGTCCTTCAGCTCCGCATCACGCTGAGCCTTTGCAGCCTGCCGCTGTGCGTGGGCCGCCGCCCTCTGCTGCGCCGCCCGCTCTCCGTTGCGCCCAATGTTCACCATCACGCCCATTTCTGCCAGCAGCAAGATCAGACTGGTGCCGCCGGACGAGAAAAACGGCAGGCTGATGCCGGTATTCGGGATGGTGTTGGTGACCACGGCGATGTTGCAGAACACCTGCCAGGCGATCTGCGCCATAATGCCAATTCCCACCATGGTGCAGAACTGGTTCTCGGCCTTATAGGCGATCATCAGGCCCTGCGCTATGAGCAGTATGAACAGCACGATGATGAGCACCGCACCGATGAAGCCCAACTCTTCACACACCACACTGAAGATGAAGTCGTTGGTGCTTTCCGGCAGCCAGAGCTGCTTTTCCACGCTGTTGCCAAGGCCAAGGCCCTTCAGTCCGCCGGAGCCGATGGCGTACAAGCTCTGCTTGGTCTGGTCGTTCAGCGCTTCCAGATCATCGGACCATGTGTTCAGGCGGTCCTGCAGATAGCCAATGGATTCCACCAGCGTCAGAGCCGGTTTCAGCAGCAGAGCCGCCGCCGCGGCCCCGCACCATGTCAATACACCGCCGCAGCCGGTCAGCATGAGGATGGTGCCCACGATGGCGGTGGTCAGCAGGATGCCGGACATGTGCGGCTCTAAAAACAGCAGCAGCACCACCGGCACCAGCGGCAGCACCGGCACGATCAGCTGCCTTACGATGCGGATGAACAACCAATCCTTTGGCTTGATCTTTTCTCTCAGCGACGGGCTGAACCGGCCGATCTGCGGCGCACTTGCCGCCAGATGGGACGAGAGCAGGATCATCTCAAACTTTGCCACCTCAGAGGTTTGCAGAGTCAGGCCGCCCAGACGGATCCAGCGGCGGCAGCCGTTCAGCGGTGCAAAGGTCAGCGTGACGGCCAGCATGGCCAGCACCACCCAGTACAGCGGCTTGCTCGCCCAGCGCAGAAAGCGGTGATCCACATAGCTCATGACTACCATACAGCCAATGCCAATGGCCATGCAGATAGCCTGCTGCTTGATGTAGTGCAGGCTGTCGCCCATGCGCAGGTAGCCGGTGGTGTAGCTTGCGCTGTACAGCATTACAAGGCCGAACACCATGATAATGGCCAGCGTTGCCAGCCAGTTGAGCAGCAGCCGGTTCCATGGTCCCGGGTCCCGCTGCAGCGGCGGCACCCATGCACTTTCTTTTTGGTTTTTATGTTGTCTGCGGGTGGCTGCCATTGCCACGCCCCCTTATTTTCAGAATCAGGCGCTCAGACCCAGCGTGCCAGACGCACGGCCAGCGCCAGCCCGCACACGCTCAGTGCGCACAGGCTGTAAAAAATATTCACTGCACTCATGCCGCGCTTTTCCAGCCAGCGGTGCAGCGGTGCCGCCGCAAACAGCGGCCTGCCCTTCCAGCGGCAGAACAGGACCTGCAGCACCACCATGCCGCCCTCCACCCAGAAGGGCAGTGCCAGCGGGATGCTCAGCTCTGCGTAGCCAATGCACAGCGGGATGCAGCCAATGGCTCCCGCTGCATACAAGCAGCCGCACCGGCCGGGGTGCAGCTTTGCCGGTGGAAAATCCCACAGCAGAAAGGCCATCAGTGCACCGGCCAGTGCCGCCGGGAATACTGCCAGCGGGAACCAGCCCAGCTGTGTTTCCAGCATCATCAGGCCCAGCATGGCCGCAAAGGCCGCGCCGCACACCGTGCCGTCGGCACCGTCGGCCACGCGGGCCGCCTCGGCCATCGCCACCAGCAGCACAGCCCACAGCAGCGGTGCCAGCGCACATTCCACATAGCCTGCTCCCGGCAGGATCAGCCCTGTAGGCAGGCACCCATTCAGCGCCAGCAGACCCAGCACCAGCACTGCAGCGATGCATTCCAGTGCAAGGCGCTGTGTGCGGCGCAGGCCAAGGCCTAAACCGTTCGGGTAGCGGCTGCGGATGCGGGCCAGATCATCGGCCAGCCCCACTGCGCCAAAGGCCAGCGACCCCAGCAGTGCAATGAGCAGGCGGGAGGTCATCTGCCGGTCGCTGCCAAGCAGGGAAGGCTGTGCAGCACATGCGGCCAGCCAGCCCACGCCCACAGCGGCAAGGGTGCCCACCATCAGGCACAGCCCACCCATGGTAGGCACCGGGCTGTCCGGGGCATCGCTGTCCGGCTGTGTACCGCGTGCCGCACGCTGCAGCTCCCGCAGCAGCGGTACCATCATATTGCCGAGCGCCGCAGTCAGCACAAAACCCAGCACCGACGCGACGACCAAGGCGAAACGAATCATTTTTCAATCTCCAAATTCATGCCAAAGGGTTATTCTTCGGCATCTTTCTGCTCTGCGTAGAAAATTTCCAGCACTTTTTCCAGCGCCATGCCGCGGCTTGCCTTCACCAGCAGGGCATCGCCCGGCTCTATCCGGTTCAGCAGAGCATCCGCTGCCTCGCGGTAGTTGTTGGCATGGAGGGTCTTGACCCCCTTGGCCGCAGCCACCACAGCCGTGCGCTTTGCGTTTTCGCCGTAGGTCACAAGGCAGTACAGATCACTCTCCGCAGCCAGACGGCCCAGCTCCTCGTGGGCTTCGCGGGACAGCTCGCCCAGCTCCAGCATATCGCCCAGCAGGGCAAAGCGGCGCTTGCAGTGGAATTCCTTGAACATGGCAAGCGCGGCCTTCATGCTGTCGGGGTTTGCATTGTAGCAATCCTCAATGACGGTAACGCCCTTGCTGTGCACCACCTTCTGGCGGCGGCCGGTCTGCTCAAAATTGGAAAGCCCCTTGATGACACCGCGCGGGTCGCAGCCCAAGCGGGTGGCGGCGCAGTAAGCAGCCAGAGCGTTTGCCACATTGTGCTTGCCCATGGCCGGAATCTTGACCACAAAGGTGCCCTCTTCCTGATCTTCCAGCACAAAGCTCATGCCGTCCTCTTCCTGCCGGATGGACAGTGCACACACATCAGCGTTCTCATCTGCCAGACTGAACCATACCGGCTTCACGTGGGCGGGCAGCTTTGCGGCGCGCAGGAACTTATCATCATAGTTCAGCACCAGCGGTGCACCCTCCGGCAGGCCGTTGCAGATCTCCAGCTTTGCCTTGCAGATGTTCTCCTGACTCCCCAGATTGCCGATGTGGGACACACCGATGCAGGTAATGATGCCCACATCCGGGCGTGCGGCCCGGGCCAGACGGTCGATCTCGCCCGCATGGCTCATGCCCATCTCGATCACGGCATACTCAGTGCTGCTTTCCAGCCGCATCAGGGTGCGGGGCATGCCCAGTTCATTGTTCTGGTTGCCCTCGGTCTTGATGGTCTCGCCAAAGCCTGCAAGGGCGGCGTAGGTCATCTGCTTGGTGGTGGTCTTGCCCACGCTGCCGGTCACACCCACCATCTTGGGGTGATACTGGCTGCGGTAGTTCGCGCCCATCACCATCATGGCGTGGTAGCTGTCCGGGCAGAGGATGGCCTTTTCCGCAGGCACGCCCTCCACCGGGTGGTTCACCACCACATAAACAGCACCGTTCTCCAGTGCTTTGGCCGCAAAATCGTGGCCGTCAAATTTTTCACCCGGGAACGCTACAAAAATGCAGCCGGGCCGCACCTCGCGGCTGTCGGTGGTCACCAGTTCCACCTGCACCTCTTCCCGGATGAAGTCTGCGGGCACCAGCCCTGCCAGAAGCTTACTTGCAGAAATTTTTTCCATTGTTCATGTCCCCTCTCTGTTTATTCAGGATCGCAGGATACTCTCTCTTATCCACAGGTAATGGTCACGACGGTGCCGCGCTGCACACTGGAACCGGGGTCTGCACTCTGGGCCTGCACAGTGCCGTTCGCATTGCCCTCCACCACACAGTTCAATCCGGCGGCAGACAGCATCTGGCGGGCAAAGTCCGCGCTCTTGCCGGTCACATCCGGCACATCGGTATGGCTGCCCTCATAGGTATCGGTATACAGGTACACGGTGGTGCCGTAGGCCACCTTTGCACCCGCGTGCGGATACTGGTAGGTGACAGCTGCTGCCGCCTGACTGGTGGTGCTTTCGGCCAGCTGATGCCTGAGGCCCTTGATGTTCAGCTGCACCTGCGCACTGCTCCACTCGGTGCCCACCAGATTCGGCACAGTGACCACAGTCTGGCTGCGATCCTCGCCGTCGGCGGCAATGCCAAGGTAAGGTGCGATCTCGCTGATGATGTTGCCCACAACGGGCGCTGCCAGCAGGGACGAGTAGTCCGTTCTGGCGTTGTTGGGGTCATCCAGCATCACATAGACGATGATCTCCGGGTCGTCGGCAGGCAGGACAGCGGCAAAGGATGCCACCTTCTTGTAGTCGCCGTCGGCACGGCGGTCCATGTTCAACTGTTCGGAAGTGCCGGACTTGCCGCCGATACGGTAGCCGGACACATAGGCATACTTGCCGCCGCCGGTGCCGTTGCCCACCTCATATTCCATGATCTGGCGGATCACATTGCTGGTGCTCTCGCTGATGACCTGACGGCGCACATTGGCACCGATCTCCTCGATCACGTTGCCATTTGCATCGGTGATCTTATCCACCACATGGGGCGTGACCAGATAGCCGCCGTTGACGGCTGCAGCCACAGCGGTGCACATCTGCAGCGGGGTGATGGCCATTGCCTGACCAAAGGCCGAGGAAGCCAGCTGCACTTCGCCCAGCTGGTTGGCCTTATAATACTGCATGAAGCCCGTCTCACTGGGCAGGTCCACGCCGGTGCGGCTGGTAAAGCCAAAGGCATCGAAGTAGTTATAGAAGGTCTGGGAGCCAACGCGCTGGCCCAGCTGGATATAGTAGATATTGCAGCTCTGGCGCAGAGCTTCGGCCAGTGTGATGGTGCCGTGGGCTTTGTGGCCTGCGCAGTGGTAGGTCTCCTTTGCCACGCCGTAAGCACCGGCGCAGGTAAAGGTGGTGTTGATGTTTGCAAGGCCGGAGTCCACGCCCATGGCCGAGGTGATCACCTTGAACACACTGCCGGGGTAGTACAACTCGGTGATGGCCTTGTTTTTCCACTGAATATCGCGGAAGTAGCCGGAGTAATCGCCCTCCTCGTCCAGAATGCGGTTGCCGTTTGCATCCTTCAGCTCGTTGCCGTTCTCATCCTTTTTGTAGATGCCGTACAGCTCCGGCTCAGCGCGCACCAGCTCGTTGAGGTAATCCAGATTTGCGCTGTAGTCCAGCGGGTCGTTGGGGTCAAAATCCGGCTTGGAAGCCATGGCAAGGATGGCACCGGTCTTGACGTTCATCACGATGGCGCAGCCGCGGTTTTCCACCGTGTTGGCTGCAATGGCTTCGTTCAGATACCGTTCCACGATCTCCTGCACATTCACATCCAGCGAAAGCACCAGATTGGAGCCATCCTTGGCTGCAAAGGTGGTGGCATTCTCGTCCGCAATGGCGTTGCCGTAGGCATTGCGCTGGGTAATGGTGCGGCCATCCACACCGGCCAGCGTGGACTGATAGGATTTTTCCAAACCGTAAGTACCAATGCCGTCCGCATCGGTAAAGCCCAGCACTGCCGCTGCAAACGCTCCGTAGGGGTAATTGCGCTGGAAGCTCTTCTCGCTGCCGACCGAGATGTTGCCCTTGCGGGAGGTCTCCGTGGCACGCTTGTGTGCCTTGTTGAACTGGGAAACGTAGGATTCGATGGACAGCTTGACAGCGTTGTTCACCTTGGTGGCCAGCACCTGATACTTGGTGTCCGTCTTGGAAAGTGCATCGTAAACCTTCTGGTACTGGGTCTGGTACGCTTCCGAGGAAGTGTCCACCGCGTCCAGACTTTCGCCGTCGCCGGAAAGCAGGCGCAGGGTCAGTTCCCGGCTGACCTCGGCGCACATGGCAGTGTCCAGCGTGCGCACCGTCTCCTCATCCTTGCCGGTGGTGGTATATAAGATTTTGCTGTTGTCCGGGTCGGCCCAGATGGTCCACACCACGCTGGTGGAGGCCAGCGTGATACCGGAGGTATCGTAGATCTCGCCGCGGGTGGCCTTGATGGTGGTATCCAGCAGCTGCTGCTTTGCGGCCAGCTGGCGGTAGGTGTCACCGTTTTTGATCTGGATATCATACAGGCTGTAGGTCACACGGGCCGCAGCAAGGCCCATGACCACAAGGGCCAGACCGCCGCAGATCAGACTGGTTCTGGGGTTCATGCGGGCACCGGTGCTGGTTTCCGGCCAGGGGCCTTTTATTTTTTTGATGAATTTTCGGAAGAATTTCCACATGGTATGCTCCTGCGGCAGCGGGCATTTGCTGCCTTCTGCCGCGCTTTTGTCAAATTTGGAACTGCCCTGCAAACAGGGTGTATAAACCGAAAAAGCGTGCGCTGCCGCACGCTTTCCCGTATTTGGTTCACTTTACAGTGCCAAGAATGTTCACGGCACCGTTGTAGATAAAGTCGGTCCACTGCCGCACAGCGGACTGGGTGCGCTCCAGCGTGTCGCTCTCGCCCAAACGGATGTAGGTGATCTGGCTCTGATCAATTTTCATCAGGCCCAGCCTGCCGGCCGTCTCTTCCACGCTGGTAATGTTGGTCTTGCTGTTCAGGGTGCTGTTATAGTAAGTATACTGGCTCTGCTCACTGACCAGCTGAGCCTTTGCGTCCTGAATCTGGTCGTTCAGCTCCACCAGCTTGGACTCGCTCCACAGCAGGCTGATGGCAAACCCCACCAGCAGTGCTGCTGCTACCAGATGCATGGCGTTGTGCACCGCTGCCTGCAGCGGCGAAAGCCGACGCTTGCCGCCCTTTGCTACCCGCAGATCTGCCTTGCGCTGTGTCTGCGGGGCTTTTCTGCGGCGTACCGCGTTATAATCATATGCTGCCTGACCCATGGTTTGCTCTCCTCCTCACACAACGGCTTCTGCCGTTCAGCATTTTTCCAAAACTCTCAGGTGGGCGGACCGGCTGCGCCGGTTCTCTTCCAATTCCTGACTGTTTGCTTCAATGGGTTTGCGGGTGATCAGCTTCGCTTTGGCCTTGCCGCCGCATACGCACACCGGAAACTCCGGCGGGCAGGTGCACGCGGTGGACCAGCGGCGAAATTTGTTCTTCACCAGCCGGTCCTCCAGCGAGTGGAAGGTGATCACGCACAGCCGGCCGCCCGGCGCAAGGTGATCGAAAATGGTATCCAAGCCTTCTTCCAGCGCATCCAGTTCATGGTTCACTGCAATGCGCAGCGCCTGAAAGGTGCGGCGGGAAGGGTTCTTGTTTTTGCGGCGTTCCGCCGGGGGCATGGCGCTGGCCACGATATCTGCCAGCTGCAGGGTCGTTTCGATGGGAGAATTCTCCCTTGCCTCCACGATCCTGCCCGCGATCTGCCATGCGAAAGGTTCTTCGCCGTAATCCCGCAGGATGCGTGCCAGCTCTTCGCGGCTCTCGGTGTTCACAAGGTCCGCTGCCGTTTCGCCCTGCTGGCTCATCCGCATGTCCAGCGGTGCATCCGCACGGTAGGAAAAGCCGCGGGCCGCATCGTCCAGCTGATGGCTGGAAACGCCCAGATCCAGCAGCGCGCCGTTGACCTTGTCGATGCCAAGGCTTTCCAGAGCTTGTCCGGCATAGCGGAAGTTGATCTGCACCACCGTGGCAGGCAGGCCCGCAAGGCGGGCACGCGCGGTCTGCACCGCGTCCGGGTCCTGATCCAGCGAGATCAGCCTGCCGCCCTTTTCTGCATCCAGCCGCAAGGCGATCTGGCGGGAATGTCCCGCGCCGCCTGCAGTGCCGTCAAGGTAGGTGCCGGCCGGATCAATGGCAAGCCCCTCCAGACACTCGTTCAGCAGAACGGGGATATGCTCAAACGAGGCCGGGTCAAAGGCTGCTTGTGTTTCAAGTTCCATCGCTGCGGCCTCCTTTCTCAGTTCATAAGCTTTCCGTGTTCCGGGCACTGTGCACACAGCGCACACTTTTACCCGATAACACAGTTTTATTTTAACAAATCAGGCCCCTGATTGCAAGGGTTTGTGCTCCCGTTTTTGCCGCAAAATGCAACAAAAAAAGTCCCTGTCGGCCGTCATTTCTGCCTGCAGGAACTTTGGTTTTTGCCGTATGTGTAATTTGTGTGTGAAAAAGGCTGTCTTCAGCCGTTTTTCTTGGCGTTCTGGCGCAGATTTGCGCGCACATTCTTTACCTGTGCCGCATTTTCCACCATTGTTTCCTCGGTGTTCTTGAGCATGTTGTCGCAATAGTCGGTCACGGTCTGGCGCAGGGTGCGGGCCTCGTTCTGGGCTGCAGTGGTGATTTCCCCGGCGCGCTGCTGTGCAGCCTTCACGATCTCGGCTTCGCTCACCAGAATGCGCGCCCGCTCCTCAGCCTTTTTCACAATGGCCTGCGCCTGTGCGTTGGCCGTCTCCACGATCTGAGCGCGGTCGTTCACGATCTGCTGGGCCTGCCGCAGCTCGCCGGGCAGGTTTGCGCGGATCTCGTCCAGATAATCCCGGATCTGCTCCACATCCACGATTTTTTTGCCGCCGGAAAGGGGCACATTGGCACCTTCCTCCAGTGCATCCTCAATGGTATCCAAAAGTTCGTTCACGTTCATAGTGCTTCTCCCTTCGGTTCGTTCTCGGCAGGGTCTGTGTTCTGCATGGGCTTTGTGTATTTCCACAGCAGCACCCTGCCGTACTTGTACTGTTTTTTCAGGGTCAGGCCGCCTGCCTCGGCCGGCAGCACGATGCCGGTCTCGCTCTCGCACAGCACGATGCCGCCGGGCGCGGTGCATTTATCCACCGCAGGCAGGATCTTTTCCAGTGTACCATTGCGGAAGGGCGGGTCCAGCAGTACGATGTCGAACTGCTCGCGGCAGGCGGAAAGATACCGCGCAGCCTCGCCGATATTGACGCGGCTGCGGTCGAACACGCCGCAGGCCTTGCAGTTGCGCATGATGATGTTCACCGCCTCGCGGTTCTCGTCCAGAAACACGCAGCGCGCCGCGCCGCGGCTCAGTGCTTCAATGCCAAGCTGGCCGCTGCCCGCATACAGGTCCAGCACCCGTGCGCCGGGCAGGTCGAACTGGACGATGCTGAACATCGCCTCCTTTACCTGCGAAAGGGTGGGCCGGGTCACGTCGGTCCCCGGCAGGGCCTCCAGACTGCGGCCCCGGGCTTCTCCTGCGATCACGCGCATGTTCTCTTTCCTCCTCCTTGCAGCCGGAAGATGTGGCTGCAAACACGTTTTTTGTATCACTTTATTATCACCCAACTGCATATTCTTGTCAAGGGCCGCGCGTTGCGCCGTCTGGCGGTTTGTGCTACAATAAAACCGGCAGCGCCGGGCTTTTGCGGCGCATTCTGGCATAAAAGGAGAGTATTCCCATGAAAGTTCTGCTCATCAACGGCAGCCCGCACGAAAAAGGCTGCACCTATACCGCCCTTTCGCTCATTGCAAAGGAACTGAACGATGCCGGTGTGGACACTGAGATCCTGCATGTCGGCGGCAAACCCGTGGGCGGCTGCATCGGCTGCGGCGGCTGTGCCGCAGGCAACGGCTGCGTGTTTGGCGGCGTGGTCAACGAGGCCATCGAGAAGGCCAAAACCGCCGATGGCTTCGTGTTCGGCAGCCCGGTGCACTATGCATCCGCATCCGGCAACATGACCAGCTTCATGGACCGCCTTGCCTACGCGGGCGGCAGATATCTGGCCTACAAGCCCGCCGCCATCTGCTGCTCGGCCCGCCGTGCAGGCACCACCACCACGCTGGACCAGCTGGTAAAGTACCCGCAGTTCTTCCACATGCCGCTGGTGAACGGCTCCTACTGGGCCATGGTGCACGGCTCCAACGCCGAGCAGGTGCTGCAGGATGCCGAGGGCTGCGCCGTAATGCAGGAGCTGGGCCGCAACATGGCATGGCTGCTGCACTGCATCGAAGCAGGCAGGGCCGCTGGCTTTGAACACCCGCAGAACCCCAAGCGCCCCATGACCAATTTTATCCGCTGATCGGAAAATCAATTTCTGATCCAGAGGCTCAGAACAGTCCGTAAGCTGCTCTGAGCCTCTTTTTCTTTGCAGTCCACGCCATTTCGTGCCAAAAACAGCAAAAAACCTTTTCCAAAGCGCCTTCCGCTTCTTTTTTCGTTCATAAGTTTGTGTTACTATAAGATGTAAAGTGATTTTAGCAGGATGGAGACCCTTGTATGGAACACTACGATTGGAACGAAGGCTGGCTGTTCACGCCCCGGTTCGACCCGGCACTGGTGCGGCCGGAGTGCGGACTGGAACTGGAACCGGTGCGCATCCCCCACACTGTGCGGGTGCTGCCCTACAATTACTGCAACGAAAATGAATACCAGTACCTGTGCGGCTACCGGCGGGAGTTTTTTGCACCCAGAGAGTGGGCAGGCCGCACTGTTCTGCTCACCTTTGGTGCTGTTGCCCATGACGCGACCGTGTTCTGCAACGGGCGGCGGCTGTTCCACCACGCCTGCGGCTACACCGCCTTCACGGTAGATCTGACCAGCGCTTTGCATCTGGGTCAGAAAAACGTGGTGGCTGTGCGCTGCGACAGCCGCGAGGATCTGAACATTCCTCCCTTTGGCGGGCAGATCGATCACCTGACCTACGGCGGCATCTACCGTGCCGTCAGTCTGGACATCAAGGAGCCCGCTTACCTGCGGGATGTGTTCATCGAGGCAAAGGCCGAGGGCGATTTCCGCATCTATACCTCCACCGTGGGTGAGACGGTAGGCTGCACACTGCAGGCCGAGATCTGCAGCCCTTCCGGCAGCCGCGCCGCCTACAGCGGCGAGCTTTCCCTGCCCATCACCGGCGTGCTGAACGGTGTGCACCCGTGGAGCATCGAGCATCCCACCCTGTACACCCTCACCGTACAGCTGATCCGTCCCGGCTCTGCCGGTCTGCCGGACCGTGTGCTGGACGAAAAGACCATCCGCTTCGGTTTCCGCACCGTGCAGTTCGTGGCAGGCGGACTGTACCTGAACGGTCAGCGCGTGGAGCTGCGGGGCCTGAACCGCCACCAGAGCTACGCCTATCAGGGCTATGCCATGCCGGACAGCATCCAGCGGCTGGATGCTCAGATCCTGAAAAAAGACCTTGGCTGCAACGCAGTGCGCACCAGCCATTCCCCCCAGAGCCCTGCGTTTCTGGATGCCTGCGATGAGCTGGGCCTGCTGGTGTTCACCGAGATGCCCGGCTGGCGGTACATCGGCGACGAGAGCTGGAAGGCGCAGGCCTTGCAGAACTGCCGCGAAATGGTATGCCAGTGCCGCAACCACCCCAGCATCTTTTTGTGGGGTGCCCGTGTGAACGGCAGCGCCGACGACGAAGCGTTTTATAAGCGCACCAACGAGGCCATCCACCGGCTGGACCCCACCCGCCCCACGGCAGGCGCGCGGAACCACCGCAAGAGCCAGCTGCTGGAGGATGTTTACGCCTACAACGATTACTCTTACCGTGGGCGCGGTGCCGCCTGCGAAGCCCGCGCCGCGGTGACTTCCGACCCCCGCAAAGGCTACCTCATCAGCGAGTTCGGCGGGCAGCAGCTGCCCACCAAGCCCTTTGACGACGAGACCCACCGGCTGGTGCAGGCTCTGCGCTATGCCGCCGGGATCAACGATTCCATTGCGCAGCAGGGCGTGGCCGGCAGCTTTGGCTGGTGCATGGCCGATTACAACACCCACCGGGAATTTGGCAGCGGCGACCGCATCTGCTACCACGGTGTGATGGATATGTTCCGCAACCCGAAGCTTTCGGCGGCGGTATATGCAAGCCAGAAAACGCCGCGTTCCCCCTCGGACATCGTGCTGGAAGTCTCTTCCGGCATGGCACTGGGCGACCTGCCCGGCGGCGTTCCCACAGCCTGCTGGGTGTTCACCAACGCCGAAAGCGTGCGGCTGTACCGCGGCAACGACTACATTGCCGAGTTCACGCCTGACCGGCACGGCCGTTTTGCCGCCATGACGCATCCGCCCATTGAGATCAACGATTTTGTGGGTTCTTTGTTGGAAAAGTACGAGGGCATGGACCCGGCCTCCGCCCAGATGACAGCCGCTATCCTGAACGAGATGCGCCGGGATGCCATGGAGCTTTCGCCGCTTTCCAAGGCGCGGATGCTTTCGCTGCGGCTGAGCTGGAACGAGGTAGCCCGCATGTATTACAAATACATCGGCGTGCTGGGCACACCGTGCGCAGCCTACCGTTTTGAAGCCGTGTGGCATGGCCGCACCGTGCGCACCGTGGTGCGGGAACCGGTGCAGAGCGTCCGGCTGGAATGCACCGTGCACAACCCCATCCTCACTGACGGCCCCACCTGGGACTGCGCCGCTGTCAGCCTGCGCGCCATCGACCAGAACGGCAGCCTGCTGCCCTACTGCGGCGAAGCCGTTCAGCTGAGCGTGGACGGCCCGCTGAAGATCATTGGTCCCAGCGTGGTGCCGCTGCGCGGCGGCATGGCGGGCACCTACCTTGCCACCACCGGCGAAGCGGGCCGCGCCGTGCTGCACTGCCGCATGGAAGGTGCGCTGGATACCGATGCCGTGGTGACCATCCGTTGCCGGGAAGCTTAATTTCCGTCCCTTCATGATAGATTTGCACTCTGTTCAAAATTTCATCATGGTTGACTGGTATCCTAAGAACTGTAAAATAACGGCGGGCGCGCCCGCTTTGATTCCAAAACAAAGGATGCAGGAGTTATGAGAGAAAAATTCCGTCAGTTTATGATCGGCCGCTACGGTACCGATGGCCTGAACCAGTTTTTGAGCATCGCGTCCATCGTGCTGCTGCTGATCTCGCTGCTCACCCGCTTCAGCCTGTTCACATGGCTGGGTCTGGTGCTGCTGGTGCTGTGCTACTACCGCTCGCTCAGCCGCAACATTTCCAAGCGCACGGAGGAGAACTACCAGTACTATGCCCTGAAGGACCGCGTAGACCGTAAGTTCCGCGGTCTGAAGGATCAGTGGGCCAACCGCAAGCTCTACCACTACTACCGCTGCCCCAAGTGCCGCCAGAAGCTGCGTGTGCCCCGTGGCCGCGGCCGCATCCAGATCTCCTGCCCGCGCTGCGGCACCCAGTTCATCAAAAAGAGCTGAGCGGCCATGTTTGGTTATGTTGTGCCCAATCAGGCCGCGCTTTCGGACGAAGCACAAAAGCGATACCGCACCGCCTACTGCGGGCTGTGCCGCCGCATCGACGCACTGCACGGCCTGCGGGGCCGCTTTACGCTGAGCTATGACCTCACCTTCCTGAACCTGCTGCTGTGCAGCCTGTACGAGGGTGAGACCGAAGCTTCTTCCGGCCACGACCGGTGCCCCATCCACCCCTTGGGCGGTGTGGAATGGCGGGCGGCCTCCCCCACCGATTACTGTGCAGATCTGAGCGTAGCCTTGCACTACTACAACGCCGAGGATAAGTGGAAGGACGACCGCAGCCTGCTGGGCCTTGGATATGAAAAGCTGCTTACCGGCTGTAAGCAGGCTGCCGAGAGCCGCTGGCCCCGTCAGTGCAGCGCCATCCGCACCTGTCTGGACAGGCTGGCAGAATATGAAGCTGCCGGGAGCGAAGATCTGGATGCCGTGTCCGGCTGCTTTGGCGAGCTGATGGCAGAGCTGTTCGACTACCGGCAGGATCACTGGTCGCCGGAGCTGCGCAGCATCGGCTTCCATCTGGGCAAGTTCATCTACCTGCTGGATGCCTATGACGATCTGGAGCACGACCAGCGCAAGGGGGCCTACAATCCGCTGAAAGCACTCAGTCAGCAGCCCGGCTATGAGGAAGAAATGAAAGAGATCTTTGAGCTGCTGCTGGCGCAGTGTGCCCAGAGCTTTGAACGCCTGCCCTGCGTGGAGGACGCAGACCTGCTGCGCAACATCCTTTACTCCGGCGTATGGCTCAAATACAACTGCAAAACAGCCAAGCAGGCCCGCAGCCGTGGCTGAATGGCGGCTTTGTCTTGATTTTTCCACGGCAATACGGTAGACTATAAACATTGCGCGGCACTGTGGCTGCGCGAAATGAGACGTGAGGAAGTATATCCATGAGAGACCCCTATGAGGTGCTGGGCGTTTCGCGCGGCGCAAGCGATGACGAGATCAAAAAAGCATACCGCGCCAAGTGCAAGCGCTGGCACCCGGACCTGAACCCCAACGATCCTACCGCCGAGGAGCACTTCAAGGAAGTGCAGGCGGCTTACGATGCCATTACCAAGGGCGAGACCGGCCCCCAGATGGGCGGAAATCCCTACGGCAGCTACCAACAACAGGGTTACGGCCAGCAGAACTACCAGCAGCAGGGTTATCAGAACGGTTACGGCGGTTTTGACGGATTCGATGGCTTTGACCCGTTCGGTTTCGGGTTTGGCTTTGGCGGCTACCAGCAGGGTTACGGCCAGCAGGGCGCAAGCTATTCCGGCTCCGACAGCCCGGAGATGCAGGCCGCCCGCAACTTTGTGGCCAATGGCCGCTATGCGGAGGCCCGCCGCGTGCTGGACGGCATGACCGGCCGCAATGCCCGGTGGTATTATCTTTCCTCCCTCGCAAATCAGGGCTTGGGCAACCGCATCGATGCGCTGCAGGATGCCCGCCGTGCCGTGCAGCTGGACCCGGGCAACACCGAGTACCAGATGCACCTGCGCCGGATGCAGAACCCCGGCCAGACCTACCGCACCACACAGGCCACCTACACCAGCCCCGGCGGCCTGATGCAGTGGTGCTGGAGCATGATCCTGCTGAACCTGCTTTGCAACTGCTGCTGCGGCGGCTGGGGCTTCCGGTTCCGCATGTGATCCCGTTTTTCTCATAAGATACAGCAAGACCCCGCACCTTCTGGTGCGGGGTCTTGTTTTTGCTTTATGGCATCACTTTACGGTGATGTTGCGGCTGATCTTGCTGCAGGAGTAATTGCCGCCGATCTCTGCCGTCTGCACATAGGTGCCCGGCTCTGTGGGCAGCTCGCTGGTGGCATCACAGCCCCAGCCGGACTTCTTGTAGCTGTAGCGGATCTTATCGGTGGGCACCACCTGACCATCCACTTCCAGCACAGCCGCTTCATTGAAGCTTTGCAGCTCTTCGGCGGTCATGGGCTTTTCGGCCTGCTGTGCCCAGTACATGCGCACGCCGTTTGTCTTGGGCTTGATCTTGAACATGGCAAAGCCTGCGGTGTTCATATCGCTGCTTTCCAGCGCCAGTGCACCGGCCACATAGTTGCCGGCATCCACCGGCTGCTCGTCCAGATAAATGCGGCTGAACGCGCCCTCCGGCAGATACTTGCGGATCAGGTTCAGCGCAAGGCGCAGGCCGTTGGACACCTGATCGATGGTAGGCACATAGAAGTGCAGTACATCCATCACCGAGACGGCCTCATCGGCCACCCGCAGCAGCACGCTGACATCGTTGCCGTCGATCAGCTGCTTGAGGTAGCTGTACACATTGAACTCCTCTGCCTGATCCGGTGTCTTGGACATCTTCTTGGGCAGCGGGATCATCTTGAGCAGCGTGCGGATCTTATCCGACAGCACCAGCGTCACATAGCCATTCGCTTCGCCGCCAACGCCCACCACAACACCGATATACTGGGTATCGGCAGGGTTGGTCTGCACCTCCAGCTTGTAGTTGGAGCCATAAACAAGGTCGCCCGTGGCTTTGAGCCGGATGGAAACCATATCATTCTGCTGCTCCAGCGTTGCATTTTCCTGCGGCAGAGCTGCTGCGGCAAACACCGGCGTTGCTGCCGCGCTGAGCATGAACACTGCTGCCAGTGCAAGAGCTATCAATCGTTTGGCCTTCATTGCTTAAGACCTCCTTATTCTGTAAAGGGATCGCACAGCCGCGCCCCACGGCACACTGCGTCGGGAACCGGCATGATACCATGCCTGTTGCACCTCGATTTTACCGCAAAACGCTGTTTTGGTCAATAACGTGATTCAAGTAATTCAATTTTTTTATATTTTATGCAAAAAAGAGGAACCTGCCCTCTTCCAGTGGTTTCTCCCTCAAGTTCATTCATCAATAAAATATTCCGGGTGGACGCTGCGGGCCTGCGCCACCGACTGCTTATACCGGCTCAGGTGGCTTTCCAGCGCTTCGCTCACGTCGTCCGCGCTGCCGTGCAGCAGTGCTTCCAGAATTGCCGTGTGCGAGGAGCAGACCGACTTGTTTTCCTCGGTCTGCAGGCTGAACTTGCGGATGCGCTCCACATGCTGCAGGCTGGCCAGCATGTGGTCGTAGTGAGCTTCCATGCCGCACAACTCAAAGGATTTGCGGTGGAATGCATTATCCAGCTCCAGCATACGGGCAGTGCGGTCCGGCTGGCTCATATCCGCTTCCAGCACACGGTATGTCTCAATGTTGCTGCGGTATTCTTCCTCCTGCCGGGGTGTCACACGGCCGCGCAGCCGGTTCAGGATCTCTTTTTCCAGTGTATAGCGGGCAAACTGCTCCATCTCCATCAACTTCAGGTTGATGGGTGCCACATGGGTGCCGCTCTGCGGTTTGATGTCCACCATGCGGGCCAGATTGAGCATCAGCAAAGCCTCCCGCATGGGCGTGCGGCTGATGCCCAGCTCTTCGGCCAGCTCCCGGTCATTCAGCGGATCACCGGGCTTCAGCTCCATCGTGATGATCCGGCTGCGGATCGTCTGGTATGCCGTTTCGCGCGCACTCAGTAATGACATGTGGTCTCTCTCCCTTCAACCTCCGGTGTAAAGCAAAAATTGATATACTAGTATTGAAGTTATCAAGACCATATTACCCAACCACAGGGCGGCTGTCAAGTGTGGCTGCAACTAAAAATCGCCAACATTTTTCTCTGTTTTGTCAAGACAGGCCCCATGGCAGCACAAAAGCCCTCCGGGTGAAGGGCTTTTGCTGCGTTTACTTTTTAGCGGAACGGTACACCACCGGCACCCACACAAAGGCCACGGCCAGACCGCACACCACATCAATGATGGAGTGCTGCTTGGTGAACACGGTGGACGCACAGATCAGTGCAGCCCACACCCAGGCCAGAATTTTCAGGGCCGGGCGCTCCTTTGCCAGCTTGCTGTGGCTGAACGCCAGTGCCATGCAGGCCGAGCTTTGGCAATGGATGGACGGGCACACATTGACCGAGGCGTCCGCCCTCCAGATCAGCTGCATGATGCTCATTGCAATGTTGCTGCGGCCCACCGCATCCACTGTGGGGCGGATATCCAGACCGTTGGGCAGCAGCATGTACAGGATCAGGCAGAAGGTCATGCCGGAAAACATGGTCAGGCAGAGCTTATCGTAGCTTTGGGTGTCGCACCACCACAGCAGGGCCGTCACACCAGCCAGCAGCACAAACCAGCTGCAATACGGAAAGATGAACCACTCATTGAAGGGAATCCGGTCATCAAGCGGGGCGTGGATGATATATTTGGGATCTTTGATGGTCAGATCCAGCCAGAAGAACCAGATCAGATACACCACCCAGTACAGCTGGAACCACAGGTGCGGACGGCGCCGGCTCCACAATTGTTTGGGATTCATGGTATTTCTCCTATATTTTCAATGTGATAAGATATGATTATACCACATCACGCCATCTTGCGCAAACCTTTCCGGTGCGATAAAATAAAAAGAGTGTTGTAAACTTGCGCTCTGTTTTTGAGCGTACCTATTATAAAAGGAGTCATTATGTTGCAAAGCTTTCCCCTTGTCCGCCTTGCCGCGCTGGATCTGGACGGCACCCTGCTGAACCGGAACAACGAGGTCACCCTTGCCACCCGTCAAGCCATTGCCCGCGCTGTAGAGCATGGCGTGGTGGTGGTGCCCGCCACAGGCCGCCCACTGGCCAGTCTGCCGCCTGTTGTGGCAAAGCTGCCCGGCATCCGGTATGCCATCACCTCCAACGGTGCCGCCGTGTGGGACCTTGGCGATGACCCCATGGGTGCTGTGCACAGCCGCTATGCCAACGCTGCCCAACGCCACACCAGCGAACCCGCCTGCCTGCTGCACCGCCTGATGCCGACAGAAGTGGCACGGGAAGCTTTTGACCTGTTCCAGCAGTACGATGGCGAGCTGAGCGTATTCAGCGACGGCCTTGCCATCAAGACTCCGGAGGGCATTGCAAAGCTCACCTCCCGCACCGCCCACTTTCTCTCCTCCGAGGCGCGGCAGAACCTGACCGACGGCCGCTTTACCGTCATTCCCGGCATCGAGAGCTGGATGTCCCGCCATGCGCACGAGATTGAAAAACTGTGCATGTTCTTCGACAGCACCGAAAAGACCGCCGCTGCCCTGCCAAAGTTTCAGGCTATCCCGGGCGTGGCCGTGGTGCAGGGTTCGCCGGATAACATTGAAGTGACCGCTGCCGGTGTGGATAAGGGCAGTGCCCTGCTGGCTCTGGCCGACCTGCTGGGCATCCCCCACGAGAACACCCTTGCCGTGGGCGACAGCGAGAACGACCGCGCCATGCTGGAAAAGGCAGGGATCGCCGCTGTTATGGCCAACGGAATGCCCCAGATCAAGGCCATTGGCAGCATTGTGAGCGAAGCCGACTGCGACCACGACGGCGTTGCAGAGCTGTTCGGCAGGCTTGGTATTTGAGCAAACAGGGTCAAAACAGCCCCAATTTTCAGGTCATTCGTCATTTTTGTGCAATGTATACAAGCTATTATGCAAAACATTGTGCTTGTTGAGCATTTCCAAACTCATTTCCGTCGTTTATACTAATAATATGAGCGCACAGTGGGTGCACCATGCCCAAACGGCAGCCCACGCGCACCAAGAGAGTTCAAACTAAAAGGAGAAATGCATTTATGAATCCCATCGTAGAAAAGGTCTATCAGATCGGCATTATCCCTGTTATCGCTTTTAACAGCGTTGATGAAGCCCTGCCCCTGTGCAAGGCTCTGGCTGACGGCGGTCTGCCCGCAGCTGAGGTCACCTTCCGTACCGCATGCGCTGAGGAGTGCATCCGCAAGATCCACGAGGAGATGCCCGAGATGCTGCTGGGCGCAGGCACTGTCCTGACCACCGAGCAGGCTGACCGTGCAATGGCAGCTGGTGCTTCCTTCATCGTTGCTCCCGGCTTTGACCCCGAGGTCTGCAAGCACGTTATCGACAAGGGCGGCATCATGATGCCCGGCACCTGCTCTGCAGGCGAGATGCAGCAGGCTATGAACATGGGCTGCGAGGCCCTGAAGTTCTTCCCCGCTGAGGCAAACGGCGGTGTCGGCATGCTGAAGAACATCGGCGCTGCCCTGAAGAGCGCACGCTGGATGTGCACCGGCGGTGTCAACGCAAAGAACGTCAACGATTATCTGGGCTATGACCAGATCTTCGCTGTGGGCGGTACCTGGATGTGCAAGAGCGACGTGATCAAGGCTGGCGACTGGGCTAAGATCACCGCTCAGAGCAAGGAAGCTGTTGACACCATGCTGGGCCTGAAGCTGATGCACATTGGCATCAACACCGAGAACGAGGAAGAGGCCATGAAGTTGGCAAACCTCATCGGCAGCCTGCTGAACATGAAGGTCGCTCCCGGCAACTCCAGCATCTTTGTCGGCAACAAGGAGTTCGAGATCATGAAGAAGGTCGGCCGCGGCACCAATGGCCACATCGCCATCGGCTGCAACAACGTGGATCGTGCCATCTATCACCTGTCTCAGCGCGGCGCCAAGTTCGATCTGGACAGCAAGGTCGTGAAGAACGGCAAGACCATCGCCTGCTACTTTGCAGACGAGATCGGCGGCTTCGCATTCCACCTGGTTCAGGCCTGAGCTCCGGCTCCCCTATCCGTGAAAGCCCTGCTGCGCCGGGGATGCCCCGCAGCAGAAGGTCATAAACACCTGTAAATAAAAGGAGAATAACCAATGAAAGTCGTTACTTTTGGCGAACTGATGGTTCGTCTGCAGCCGTTCAACTACGAGCGTTTCGTTCAGGCTAACAGCCTGGAGTTCAGCTTCGGCGGCGGCGAGGCAAACGTTGCTGTTTCTCTGGCCAACTACGGTCTGGACGCAGCTTTCGTCACTAAGCTCCCCGCACACGCAATCGGTCAGGCCGCTGTCAACAGCCTGCGCCGTTACGGCGTTGACACCAGCATGATCACCCGCGGCGGCGATCGCGTTGGCATCTACTACAACGAGAAGGGTGCTTCTCAGCGTGGTTCCGTCTGCATCTACGACCGTGCCAACAGTGCCATCCAGCTGGCTCAGCCCTCCGACTTTGATTGGGATAAGATCTTCGAGGGCGTGGACTGGTTCCACTTCACCGGCATCACCCCGGCTCTGGGCGAGAATGTCGTCGAGATCTGCCGCGAGGCCTGCAAGGCTGCTAAGGCTCACGGCGTGAAGATCAGCTGCGACCTGAACTATCGCGGCAAGCTGTGGACCCGTGAGCAGGCCCGCGCTGCCATGACCGATCTGTGCCAGTATGTTGACGTGTGCATCTCCAACGAGGAGGACGCAAAGGACGTGTTCGGCATTGAGGCCGAGGCTACCGATATCTACGGCGGCAAGCTGAATGCTGAGGGCTACAAGAGCGTGGCTAAGCAGCTGGCTGACAAGTTCCACTTCGAGAAGGTCGCTATCACCCTGCGTGAGAGCCACAACGCTTCCGAGAACGGCTGGAGCGCAATGCTGTATGATGTTGCTTCCAATGAGTACTGCTTCTCCAAGAAGTACGAGCTGAAGATCATCGACCGCGTTGGCGGCGGTGACTCCTTCGGCGGCGGCCTGATCTACAGCCTGCTGACCGGCAAGACCACTCAGGAAGCTGTTGAGTTCGCTGTTGCTGCTTCTGCTCTGAAGCACTCCATCGAGGGCGACTACAACATGATGACCGTGTCCGAGGTCGAGAAGCTGGCTGGCGGCGACGGTTCCGGCCGTATCCAGCGCTAATTGCAGGAAGGAGTCCACAATGGATATCCGCTACTCCTGCAACCAGAAGGATTTCAAGCGCTATACCACTGAAGAAATGCGGGACGAAATGCTCATCACCGGCCTGTACAAGGCCGATGAGGTCGTTGCTGTGTACAGCCATGTGGACCGTATGGTCACGCTGGGCTGCATGCCGGTGCACGAGACCGTGTCCATCGACAAGGGCATCGATGTGTGGGCAAACTTCGGCACCCACTACTTTCTGGAGCGCCGCGAGATCGGCATGTTCAACATCGGCAAGGATTCCACCGGTATCGTGGTGGCCGACGGCGTGAAGTACGAGCTGGGCTACAAGGACTGCCTGTACATCACCAAGGGCACCAAGGAAGTCACCTTTGCTTCCGCCGACCCGGAGCATCCCGCCAAATTCTACATGGTATCCGCTCCCGCACATTGCTCTTACGAGACCCGCCTGATCAAGATGGCCGATGCAAATCACCGTCCTCTGGGCAGCGTCGAGACCTGCAATAAGCGCACCATCAATCAGTTCATCCACCCGGATGTGCTGAAGACCTGCCAGCTGAGCATGGGTATGACCGAACTGGAATCCGGTTCCAACTGGAACACGATGCCCAGCCACACCCACGAGCGGCGCATGGAAATTTATACCTACTTTGAACTGCCCGAGGGGCAGGTGGTGTTCCACATGTGCGGCGAGCCTACCCAGACCCGCCACATCGTGATGCACAACGAGGATGCTGTCATCAGCCCTTCTTGGAGCATTCACAGCGGCGTAGGCACCTCGAACTATACGTTTATCTGGGCAATGGGCGGCGAGAACATGGAGTTTGACGACATGGACAACATCGCTACCACTGACCTGCGCTAAAAAGCACCATACACAAGCCCCGTACCGGGTCCACCGGTACGGGGCTTTTTGCTAAAAATTTAACTTGAGAAGGAGAAAATCATGGATCTTTCCGCTTTCAACCTGCAGGGCAAGGTGGCTCTGATCACTGGCGGTGCCCACGGCATCGGTTTTTCCATCGCCGAAGGCATGGCCAAGTGCGGTGCCGCCATCTGCTTCAACTGCTCTTCCGAAGCAAGCCTTGAAAAGGGCCTTGCAGCATACAAGGCAGCCGGCATCGACGCACACGGCTATGTGGCCGACGTGTCCGATGAGGACGCTGTGAACGCCATGGTTGCAAAGATCAAGGCCGAGGTCGGCCCTGTGGACATTCTGGTAAACAATGCCGGCCTGATGAAGCGCGTGCCCATGATCGAGATGAGCCACGCCGACTTTATGCGGGTCATCGATGTGCATGTAGGCGGTGCCTTCAACTGCTCCAAGGCCGTTCTGCCGGACATGATGGAAAAGCGCGAGGGCAAGATCATCAACATCTGCTCCATGATGAGCGAACTGGGCCGCGAGACCGTCTCCGCCTACGCTGCCGCCAAGGGTGCACTGAAGATGCTCACCAAGAACATCGCTTCCGAGTACGGCGAGTACAACATCCAGTGCAACGGCATGGGCCCCGGCTACATTGCCACCGCCCAGACCGCACCTCTGCGGGAGGTGCAGCCGGACGGCAGCCGCCACCCTTTCGACCAGTTCATCACCGCCAAGACCCCCGCAGGCCGCTGGGGTGAGCCGGACGACATGGTGGGCCCCTGCGTGTTCCTTGCAAGCCACGCTTCCGACTTTGTGAACGGCCAGATCCTGTACGCCGACGGCGGCATTCTGGCTTACATCGGCCGCCAGCCCAAGTAAAGCCATTTGGGCACTGCGTCTTCTTCAACCTTCCGACCAGACAGCTCTGTGCAGGCCAAAGTCTGCATGGGGCTGTTTTTTACAAAGCGGCAAGCGGCCTTTCCTACAAAACTTTGCTTCATGTCAGCTCATGTTAAAATGTTCCAATTTCATGTCAAATTGGTAACAATTCCTGTTTCATCGTTCAAAATGCACATAGGCGTCTTGATTTTTTGTCGAAATTCCCGTATAATCGTCTTCATCATCCATCACACCCTGTTGGTTGATCTGAATACGAAGAAATTTCAAAGGAGTATATTTCACATGAAACTCAAGAACATTGCGATCGTTGCTGCCGCTGCAGCACTGGCTGTTGGCATGACCGCCTGCGGTTCTTCTGCATCCTCCACCGCCGCTTCCTCTTCTGTAGCTTCTTCTGCTGCCGCTTCTTCCGAGGCTGCAAGCTCTGAGGCTGCAGCCAGCGAAGCAGCTGAGCCCACCACCGCTGAGTACACCGTGTACAACACCACCGGTTCTACCGTCACCGAGCTGTACCTGTACGATGCAGGCAGCGACGAGAAGGGCGACAATCTGGCCGGCGAGAACGGTCTGGCTGACGGTGAGAACATCGTCATCACCCGCGATGTGGAGGCCGACAAGCAGTCCGACGTGACCTACATTCTGGAGTTCACCACCGAGGACGGCCAGACCCAGAGCTTTGAGACCCTGCACTACGAGGTCGCTCCCATCTCCCTGCTGAGTGTGGATGCCGCTGCAGGTGCTACCCCCATCGCTTTTGCTGCACCGGAAAAGTAAAAACTGTTTCATCCTTGCAAAACGGGAAAGTCTGCGGGCTTTCCCGTTTTATTTTTTGCCAAAAGAGGGCTGAGGCTGTCATTTTCCCTTGCAATCACGCCAAAAATCCGCTATCATAGACGCAAATACGTTCCCTTGCGGCATAAAGGGAGTAAAGGAGTGGATTTTCTTATGGCAGAAAAAGAGATCAAGGGCATCAAAAAGTTTTTTGAAGAATTCAAGGCCTTCGCCATGCGCGGCAACGTGCTGGATATGGCAGTCGGTGTTGTGATCGGCGGTGCCTTCACCTCGATCGTCAACTCACTGGTGAACGACATCATCAACCCTGCCATCGGCCTGTTCTTTAACGCCGATTTCTCGGACGTCGGCATCCATGTGGGTGACGTGATGATCGGCATTGGTTCCTTCATCAATGCCATCATCAACTTCCTGATCGTGGCCTTTGTGCTGTTTGTGGTCATCAAGACCATCAACGCCCTGCACAAGAAGCCCGCAGAGCCTGCTGCACCGGCAGCCCCCACCACCAAGGTGTGCCCCTACTGCCAGAGCGAGATCTCCATCAAGGCAGTGCGCTGCCCCCACTGCACCAGCAAGCTGGAGGGCTTCCCGGAGATCAACAATTAAATTTTGAATGGCCTCCGCTTTGCTCTGGCCATATTCAGCGGAATCATTTTCTAAATTACAAATCGGGAAAGTCTGCGGACTTTCCCGATTTGTTTTTTCACCCGCGGAGCCGCAAAGGCAAACAGCATAATCAACGCAAAACCTCCCTGCCCGGCCGCAGTCGCTGCGGTTCCAGAACGGGGAGGTTTTATTTTATCCGGGAAAAATGTGGAAAATCAGTCTGGTGAAGCTTTACTTGACCTTGGTCAGGTCGGCCAGCTTGTGGAAGATCTCGGTGTTGTCGAACACGCCGCCGAACTTCTCCGCACCCACGCCGTTGGCGTAGACGTTCACCATGGCACCGGTGTGGGCGTAGGTGGTATGATCCATGCCGGACTTGTGGTTGATGGTATGGCAGATTGCCATGCTGAAGGGGATATAGGTACCGTACAGCTCATAGTCCTGCTGAGACATGTCCTTCTGGCTGGCAGAGCCGACCTTCAGGGTGCGCTCGTAGGCGGTGCGCAGGTTCTGCACCTCGTAGTCGGTCAGCAGCAGCTTGCCGGCGTTGGCGGCATCCGGGTCGGTGGGCAGGGTCAGGCCGAAGTTTGCCTTCACATCCTGCATGGCAGCTTCAAAAGGAGTCTTGTTGGCGATGTAGTTCTGCACATAGGTAGAATCAAACTTTGCGTAGGACATCTTCTGGTGGGTCAGGTTCGTCAGGAAGGTGTCGTAGTTGGTGGTCTTGTAGCCGATGGCCATGCCGCCGGTCTCGTGGTCGGCGGTGACGAGGATCAGGGTCTCGTTGGGGTGCTTCTGCTGGAACTCCACGGCAGCCTGCACGGCGTTGCTCATCTCCAGCACATCGTGGATGGAAGCAGCAGCATCGTTTGCATGGCAGGCCCAGTCGATCTTACCGCTCTCGGTCATCAGGAAGAAACCCTTGGGGTTATCCAGCAGCTCGATGCCCTTTTTCACGTAGTCGGTCAGCTGCCACTCGCCTGCAGCAGCGTCCATGGCGTAGTTCATGGCCTTGCCGTCTGCCAGATTTTCGGCAATGATCAGGGTCTTGCCTGCGCCTGCGGTCAGGGCGGCAGCGCCTGCCTGCGTGGTGACCACATTGTATCCGGCCTGAGCAGCCACCTCGTGGTTGTTGGGGCCGGTGCCGTCGCCGTTCACCTTCTGGAACTCGCCGCCGGCAAAGTATTCAAAGCCGGAGTTTGCCAGTTCTACACCGATCTGGTAGTAGTTCTTGCGGGTCTTCTGATGAGCGTAGAAGGCGGCGGGAGTGGCGTGGTCGATATTGACCGAGGAGATGACGCCCACCTTGTAGCCCTTCTGGGCGTGCAGCTTTTCGGCAATGGTCTCATAGGGCACATCGCGGGTCCACGGGCACATATTGATGACACCGCTCTCGGTCTTGTGGCCAGTGGCGATGGAGGTTGCGGTGGAAGCGGAGTCCGGGCAGAAAGAAGTGCTGTCGTAGGTGGTCACGCTGCCCACGGTGGGGAAGCTGGTGAAGCTCAGGTCGGCCTCGGTCACAGCGCCGTTGTTGTCCACGGTGCCCTTGTAGAAGCGGGCAGACTGGATCTGGGCAGTGCCCATGCCGTCACCGATGAACAGGAAGATGTACTTGGGTTTCTGGAACAGGCCCAGCAGGCAGTTCTCCTCGTCGGCTGCGGCATCCGCATCCGGCTGTGCTGCGTTTGCGGCAACGGGTGCAGCAGCCATCATGCCGACGGCAGAAGCAGCTGCGCCAAACTTGAGAAAGCTGCGGCGGGAGATCTTGTTTTCTTTCATGACGTGATCCTCTCTTTTCATTCAATCAAACATTGCGGGCCTGCCTCAGGCCCCGTTTTTCTTCTTGTGGGAACGCTTTTATTGTAGCGCACCGCCTTGCGGGGAAAAACCATGCCGCCGCAAAGCTTTGGTAAAACCGGTGCGGCTGCATCCGCGCCAACGTAAAAAGCCGGAAAGGGATGTAAAATCCTGCTCAAGTGCCACCACTTTTTCCACAAACGTCTCTGCAAGGGTTGAAAGATGATGGCATTTCATTGTACAATAAGAGAGTAAGTGCTTTTTTACCTTTATATAAATTGAGAGGATTTTATATGGCAGAGATCAAAGTTCTGGCACTGGATCTGGATGGCACCCTGACCAACAGCCAGAAGGAAGTTACACCCCGCACCCGCGCCGCACTGGATGCCGCAATTGCAAAGGGTGTCACCATCGTGCTGGCATCCGGCCGTCCCACCGCGGGCGTGCTGCCGCTGGCAAAGGAACTGGGGCTGGATAAAAAGGGCGGCTGCATCCTTTCTTACAACGGCAGCAAGATCATCGACTGCCGCACCGGCGAGACTTTGTACCAGAAACAGCTGGATGCCCAGTACGTACCCGAGCTGTGCGCCTTTGCCGCCGCACAGAACGTGACCATTATCACCTATAATAAAGAGGGCGTTGTCACCGAGCACCCGGATGACAAGTGGGCACTGCGCGAGTGCTTTACCTGCAAGCTGCCCATGACCGGCGTGGACGATCTGGCAAAGTATGTGGATTACCCCATCTGCAAAATGCTCATCACGCTGGACCCCGCCCGCCGGGACGAGGTGTGGGCCGCCGGCAAAAAACAGTTTGACGGCCGCATCGACCTGTACCCCTCCAGCCCGTTCTTTATTGAAGCCGTGCCGCTGGGCGTTGCCAAGGACGGCAGCCTTGCCGCCCTTTTGGAGCACATGGGCCTTGGCCGCGAAAACCTGATGGCCTGCGGCGACGGCCTGAACGACCGCTCCATGATCGAGTACGCCGGTGTGGGCGTGGCCATGCAGAACGCCGAAGAGCCGGTAAAGGCCGTAGCCGACTATGTGACTGCCGCCGACAACGACCACGACGGTGTGGCCGAGGCCGTGGAGAAGTTTATTTTAAAGTAACGAGAGGAACACAAAACAATGCCGCGCAATCTGGTTTTATTTGATCTGGAATGGAATATCGGCTACCAGCCGTATACCTTTAATTACCATGGCGTGCAGCAGACCTTCCGGGGCGAGATCGTGGAGATCGGTGCCGTGAAGATCGACGAGGATGCCAACGTGCTGGACACCTTTTCCATCCATCTGCGGCCCCGCATCTTCCGTAAGCTGCAGCATCACATTGCTAAAGTCACCGGCCTGACGCAGGCCGATCTGGACAAGGGTGAGCCCATCGTGCAGGGCCTGCGCCGCTTTATGCAGTGGTGCGGCCCGGATGCCGAATTTGCCGAGTGGGGCATGGATGACGTACCGGTGCTCAAGCAGAACCTGTACCTGTGCAACATCGACGAATCAAAGCCCACCGTCTGGTACGACCTGCAGCAGGTGTTCCTGCGGGAGCATCCCCGCAAAGAGGGCGAGGGCATGACGCTGGAAAGCGTCGTCACCCGCTTAGGGCTGCCCATGGAGCGGCAGTTCCACGATGCCCTTTCCGACACGCTGTACACCGCCGATGTCTGCCGGATGCTCGACCTGCGGGCCGGTCTTGCGGCCTACCCCACTGAGGAGGAATCCCTGCGGGCCAGCCTGTGCCCCACCCCCGGCGACTACCGGGATTTTGAGGTCTTCCGCGGCTATGTGGAGCAGTACACCTGGCGCACCGACCCCAAAATTTACACCATGAGCTGCCCGGAGTGCGGCGCACCGCTCAAGCCCGATGATGTATGGTTGAAAAAGGGCAGCAACAGCTGGTATACCCTGAGCCAGTGCCCCCACTGCGCCGGCAGCAGCAATGCCGCAGGCAAGGGTGTGTTCCAGCGCTACAAGCTGGCCCGCCGCGACGGCCTGCACTGGAGCTATGCCCGCTGTCTCCAGATCCCGGACGACGCTTCTCTTGCCCGGTGGGAAAAGCAGCGCACCGCCCAGCTGGAGCGCATGAAGGCCCGCGCAGAAAAGCAGGCTGCGGAGTAAAACAGCACCGGCAGCTTCGTAGTATCCCAAGGAGGCTGTGCACAGGGCAAAAAAAATGTCGCTTTGTGTTCATGCTTGTGTCATACAATATGGATATACTACGGATAGAGGAACCTGCGGATGGGAAAGCGCAGGCGGAAGGGATGGATGTGCACAATGAACTTTTGGCTGAGCCAGCTGGGAACGCTGGAGTTCTGGGAAACTCTGCTGGACAGTTTTGGCAACCTTGGCCCCATTGCCCCCATCACGCTGGCCATGGTGGAGTCGTTTTTTCCGCCGCTTCCGCTCATTGCCATTGTGGCGCTGAATGTAGCGGCTCACGGCGGCATTCTGGGTTTTCTGTACAGCTGGGCCGGTGTGGCGCTGGGTGGCAGCATCATGTTCCTGTTCTGGCGGCGGGTGGTCAAGTGCTTCTTCTGGAAGTTTGCCTCCCGCTCGCCCAAGCTGGAAAAGGCTCAGCAGTGGGTGAACCGCTTTGACACTTCGTCGCTGTTCATGCTCGCGCTGCTGCCCTTCGCGCCAAGCTCCTTTATGCATCTGGCCTTTGGCATCTCGGACTTTGACGAAAAGCGCTATCTCATTACCATGCTGCTGGGCAAAGGCGTGATGATTGCCATGATGGCAGTGTTTGGGCAGTCGCTGGTCAGTTCCATGAAGAACCCGTTGTATCTGGTGCTGGCCGTTCTGCTGTGGGGCGGGATGTACTGGGTGAGCAAACAGTTCTGCAAAAAACACAATCTGGAATAATAATTTAGAATGCCCTCCGCTTCGCTCTGGGCATATTTAGCGGAAAAATATTTTTATAATAGGGCAACAGCAGACAGCCTGCAGGCTGTCTGCTGTTGCATTTTCACAGGAATGGCCCAAAAGGTAAACTCCACCTGTTGCGCTTATTTCCTTCGGAAATGACCGCGCAACCGGAAAATATGCCGCTTGCAACTACGGCCCCTTCCGTGAAAAAGCAAACCAGCCAAGCCCGCAGGCTTGGCTGGTTTGCAATATAAAAAATAATATTTCATTATTTTATGCCCAGAGCAAAGCGGAGGGCATTTAAAATCGTTTCCTTCCCCTTGACATTCACTTTGACTGCTGTATAATATGTATGCTATCAAACAGTTTTATTTGAAACTGTTCAATGCCAAAACAACCATGAAGGACAAAACCATGATGTGTGACGAAACCAAAAACGAGTGCTGCAATCACGCCGATCCCCCTTGGGAAGGCCCACAGGTCATCCCGGCGCAGATCCGCCGGGTGGACAACCTGATCTTCCGCAAGATCAACCAGTTTGCCCGCGAAAATGACGTGGAGCAGGCCACCCCCATGCACGGGTGGATCATTGGGTATCTCTACCGCCACCGGGACACCCCCGTGTTCCAGCGGGACATTGAGCGGGAGTTCTCTATCACCCGCTCCACCGTGACCAACATCCTGCAGTTGATGGAGCGCAAGGGGTATATTGAGCGGCGCAGCGTGCCGCAGGACGCCCGGCTCAAGCAGCTGGTGCTCACCGAAGAGGGCATCTGCTTCCACGAAAAGACGATGCTCTGCTTCCACCAGACCGACGACTATGTGGCTGGGCTGCTGACAGCGGAGGAAAATACCGAGCTGCTGCGGCTGCTGAACAAGCTGCGGGATGCACTGCAGTGATGCAAAAGGGCGGTGTGCCGGTAGCTTTCTCCTCAGACACGAATCGGGCCATTCCATCGCCCGCCCTATTGCCCTTCGGGCAACAG
>NZ_FMFG01000037.1:0-24240 GCF_900066275.1 uncultured Faecalibacterium sp.
TGACCACCAACCGCAACCAGAAGTTCACCTACAACAGTGTTCAGACGCTGCTGACGAACAAACGTTACATCGGAGAAAACCACTTCAAGGACATCGTAATGCCCGACAGCATCCCGGCCATCGTGGACAAGGATTTGTTTGAGGAAGTGCAGCTGAAAATCAAAAAGAACAGCCGTGCTCCTGCCCGCCACAAGGCCGAGGATGATTATCTGCTCACCACCAAGCTGTTCTGTGGAATGTGCGGCGCGATGATGTTCGGCGAGTGCGGTACGGGTAGAAACAAGGTCGTTCATCATTATTATAAGTGCGCCACCGCGAAGCGTTTCAAGACCTGCAAGAAAAAGACCGTCCGTAAAGAGTGGCTGGAAGATTTGGTCATAGCTGAAACCATGAAGCTGATTCAGGACGATGCCGTGATTGATGCCATCGTTGCGGAAGTGATGGAGCTGCAGGATCAGGAAAACACCACGCTCCCTTTGCTGGAAAAGCAGATGCGCGAGGTAGAGAACGGCATTGAAAATATGCTGAACGCCATCCAAGCGGGTGTGCTGACCAATTCCACCAAGTCGCGTTTGGAAAAGCTGGAAGTCCAGCAGAAAGAACTTGAGGTTCGGATCGCCGAAGAAAAAATCGCTCGGCCACGGTTGAGCGAAAATCAGGTTCGGTTCTGGCTGACCCGGTTCCGCAAGATCGACCCGAACGTGAAAAGCCACCGGGAAACGCTTATCAATACATTCGTGAATGCTGTTTATCTCTATGATGAAAAAGTTTTGATTACATTCAACTACAAAGACGGCACAAAAACCATCACTTTCGATGAAATCGCCGCCAAAGATGCCCCAGAGGGCAATGGTTCGGATTTGGGTTGCTTCGCTCCACCAAAAAACCTCAACGTATGAAAGTACGCTGAGGTTTTTGTTTTGCCCGGCATCTTAAGTCTCACTCTCGAGGGTGGATTCGAACAGCTGCGGAACCGTTCAGCAGGACGATCTCCAGCAGTGCAAGGATCAGCAGAACAATAAGAACCGTAGTAACCATCGTGTACCGTGCATCATAATATTTTGCAACGGTATTCAGGTTGGTACTCTGTGCATTGATTTTTTAAATTTTTCTTCAAAAAAATCATTGACAATGCTTTCTGTGCATGATAAAATCACATTTGATTTTGAGAGACAAAGCATGGCAGAGTCTTTTCAAAGCAATTTACCATGGACCGCCCAGCGGGGCTAAGGCCATACGGACAGCCGGGTCCACTGCCGACCGGCGGCACAGCCGCCATTATTGATTGAGTGTAGCAGCTCAAATTTTATAAGTTGGTTCCTTTACAACCATGAAATTGCGCAGTCAGTGTGCAGACTTGTGAAACGGTCAATAAAGAGCAGTAAAAGCAGAATTGCTATATAGACTCTCATAATCCCGTCTTTTTGAATCATGCGAAGCGGCCTTTGTACTCTGGTGTTTCTTCCGGGGGGCTTTGGCGGCGCATTCAAATGCTTTTCAAAGCGCAAGTCTGCACTTTTTGTGCGGTACTTGCGCTTTTTTGTTTGCATCGGGATCAGGGACGGAGGAAAAACATGAGTGAGAACCGAACACGGTTCCGGCTGAACCAGAACCGTGCGCCCATCTATGAAGCGCTGGAACAGTTCCGCAAAATGCGGGTGGTGCCCTTTGATGTGCCCGGCCACAAGCGAGGCCGCGGCAACCCGGAGCTGACCGCCTTTCTGGGCCAGCAGTGCGTGGGCGTGGATGTGAACAGCATGAAGCCGCTGGATAATCTCTGCCACCCGGTATCGGTCATCCGGGAAGCAGAGGAGCTGGCCGCAGATGCCTTTGGCGCTGCCCACGCGTTCCTCATGGTGGGCGGCACCACCAGCAGTGTGCAGAGCATGGTGCTTACCGCCTGCAAGCGCGGCGATGAGATCATTCTGCCCCGCAATGTGCACCGCAGTGTGCTGAACGCACTGGTACTGTGCGGCGCGGTGCCGGTGTATGTGAACCCCGAGGTGGACAAGCGCCTTGGCATCTCGCTGGGCATGAAGCGGGAACAGGTGGAAAAGGCCATTAAAGAGCATCCGAATGCTGTGGCTGTGCTGGTGAATAACCCCACCTACTACGGCATCTGCTCCGACCTGCGCGCCATCGTAAAAATGGCCCACGATGCCGGGATGCTCTGCCTTGCGGACGAAGCCCACGGCACCCACTTCTACTTTGGCGGCGGCCTGCCGGTGTCTGCCATGGCGGCAGGGGCTGATATGGCATCCGTCTCCATGCACAAGAGCGGCGGCAGTTTAACGCAGTCCAGCCTGCTGCTCATCGGCCCCAATGTGCACCCGGGCTATGTGCGGCAGATCATCAACCTGACCCAGACCACCTCTGGCAGCTACCTGCTCATGTCCAGTCTGGATATCTCCCGCCGCAACCTTGCGCAGCGCGGGCGGCAGGTATTCCACCAAGTGGCCGACATGGCCGAGTATGCCCGAGAGGAGATCAACGCCGTGGGCGGCTACTACGCCTTTGGCAAGGAGCTGTGCAACGGCGACTCCGTTTTTGACTTTGATACTACCAAGCTCAGCGTCCACACGCTGGATATCGGCCTTGCAGGCATTGAGGTGTACGACATCCTGCGCGATGAGTACGACATCCAGATCGAGTTCGGCGACATTGGCAACATTCTGGCCTACCTTTCCATCGGCGACCGCCCGCAGGAGGTGGAGCGTCTGGTCAGCGCGCTGGCCGAGATCAAGCGCCGCTACCAGACCGATGGCTCCGGCCTGCTGAGCCAGGAATACATCGACCCTGTTGTGGCTGCCAGCCCGCAGGAAGCGTTCTATGCGCCCAAAAAGAGCCTGCCCCTCCGGGAGACCGAGGGCATGGTGTGCAGCGAGTTCGTCATGTGCTACCCGCCGGGCATTCCCATTCTGGCCCCGGGCGAGCGCATCACCAAGGAAATTTTGAACTACATCGAGTACGCCAAGGCCAAGGGCTGCAGCATGACCGGCCCCGAGGACCCGGACATCGAGCGGCTGAACGTTCTGGCATAAGGAGGGAATGCAGATGGAATTTTGGTTTTCCGAGTTTCACACCCCGGACGTGAAGCACAGCATCCGGGTGAACAAACAGCTCTACTCCAAGCAGAGCGATTACCAGCGCATCGATATTTTTGAAACGCCGGAGTTTGGCCGGGTGCTCACATTGGACGGCAATGTGATGCTGACCGAGCGCGACGAATTCATCTATGACGAGATGATCGTGCATGTGCCCATGGCGGTGCACAAGCAGGCAAAAGACATCCTTGTCATCGGTGCCGGTGACGGCGGCGTGGTGCGGGAGCTGACCCGCTACGACCGGGTGGAGCGCATCGACCTTGTGGAGATGGACCCGCAGGTGGTGGAAGCCTGCCGCGCCTTCCTGCCCAGCAACGCCTGCCGCATGGATGACCGCCGGGTGCACATCTATTTTGAGAACGCCCTCAAGTATATCCGCCGCTGCGAGGAGGAGTACGACCTCATCATCGTGGACTCCTCCGATCCCTTCGGCCCATCCGAGGGTCTGTTCACCCGCGAGTTCTACGGCAGCTGCTTCAATGCCCTGAAAGCGGACGGCATCATGGTGAACCAGCAGGGCAGCCCCTTCTATGCCGAGGATGCCAGCGCCATGCAGCGCAGCCACAAGCGTATTGCGTCCACCTTCCCCATCAGCCGAGTGTATCAGGCACACATTCCCACCTTTGCGGCTGGGTACTGGCTGTTCGGCTTTGCCAGCAAAAAGTATCATCCCATCGATGATCTGGATGCAGACGCATGGAAGGCGCTGAACATGCGCACCCGCTATTACACCGCCCGGCTGCATGTCGGCGCATTTTACCTGCCGGCATTCCTTGAGGAAATGCTGCGGGAAGTGGAGGAACACTGATGCAACCCAACATTGAAAACTTCATCGGCTGTGACAGCAGCTACCGCGCCGCTAGCATCGTGCTGTACGGTGCGCCCTACGATTCCACCACCAGCTACCGCCCGGGCGCACGGTTCGGCCCGGCGGCCATCCGACACGAAAGCTATGGTCTGGAGACCTACAGCCCCTATCAGAATGCCGACCTGACCGATTTTGACATCTTCGACAGCGGCGATCTGGAGCTGTGCTTCGGCTCCAGCGAGAGTGCCCTTGCGGACATCGAAGCCCGCGCAGAGGAGATCCTGCAGGACGGCAAGTTCCCGTTGCTGCTGGGCGGTGAACATCTGGTGACGCTGGGTGCCGTGCGGGCTGCTGTGAAGAAATATCCGGATCTGCACATCGTGCACTTTGATGCCCACGCCGACCTGCGGGACGACTACCTTGGTGCAAAGCTGAGCCACGCCTGCGTGCTGCGCCGCTGCCATGAGCTGGTGGGCGACGGCCGCATCCATCAGTTCTGCATCCGCAGCGGCGACCGCGCCGAGTTCGAGTTTGCAGCCCAGCACACCGAGATGCACAAATTCGATTTTACCGGCCTTACCGAGCTGACGGAACAGCTGTGCGAGAGCAAGGTGCCCGTCTACCTGACCATCGACCTCGACTGTCTGGACCCCTCCTGCTTCCCCGGCACCGGCACGCCCGAAGCCGGCGGCGTGAGCTTTTTGCAGCTGCTGGATGCCATCCGCACCGTGACGAAAGCCAACATCGTAGCCGCAGACCTCAACGAGCTGGCTCCCACGCTGGATACCACCGGCGTTTCCACCGCCACCGCCTGCAAGGTGCTGCGCGAAACACTGATCGCGCTGGACAAGGGCTGGCCCGGCTTTCAGGTCTGACCGAATTTGCACACATTGACATAAAGGAGAAAAATCATGAGCAAAGTTCTGATCATCGGCTGCGGCGGCGTGGCCTCCGTTGCCATCCACAAGTGCTGTCAGGTACCCGAGGTGTTCACCGAGATCTGCATCGCCAGCCGTACCAAGTCCAAGTGCGACAAGCTGGCTGCAGAACTGGCCCCCAAAACCGCTACCAAGATCACCACCGCACAGGTGGATGCCGACAAGGTGGACGAGGTGATCGCCCTCATCAAGGCTTATCAGCCCGACCTCGTGATGAACATTGCCCTGCCCTATCAGGACCTGACCATCATGGATGCCTGCCTTGCCTGCGGCGTAAACTACATGGACACCGCCAACTACGAGCCGGAGAACACCGACGACCCGGAGTGGCGTGCCATCTACGAGAAGCGCTGCAAGGAAGCAGGCTTCTCCGCCTACTTTGATTACAGCTGGCAGTGGGCCTACGCAAAGAAGTTTGAGGAAGCCGGCCTGACCGCCCTGCTGGGCAGCGGCTTCGACCCGGGCGTGACCCAGGCTTACTGCGCCTACGCCAAAAAGCACGAGTTCGACACCATTGACACCATTGATATTCTGGACTGCAACGGCGGCGACCACGGCTATGCCTTTGCCACCAACTTTAACCCGGAGATCAACCTGCGCGAGGTGTCCGCTCCCGGCAGCTACTGGGAGAACGGCCACTGGGTGGAGATCCCGGCTATGAGCATCAAGCGGGAATACAACTTCGATCAGGTGGGCGACAAGGATATGTACCTGCTGCACCACGAGGAGATCGAGTCCCTTGCCAAGAACATCCCGGAGGCAAAGCGCATCCGCTTCTTCATGACCTTTGGCCAGAGCTATCTCGACCACATGCGCTGTCTGGAGGATGTGGGCATGCTGTCCACCACCCCGGTCAACTTCAACGGGCAGGAGATCGTGCCCATCCAGTTCCTCAAGGCTCTGCTGCCGGACCCCGCCAGCCTTGGCCCCCGCACCAAGGGCAAGACCAACATCGGCTGCATCTTCACCGGCAAGAAGGACGGCAAGGAAAAGACCTACTATATTTATAATGTGTGCGACCATCAGGAGTGCTACAAGGAGGTCGGCTCTCAGGCCATCAGCTACACCACCGGCGTACCGGCCATGTGCGGCGCACTGATGCTGCTCACCGGCAAGTGGACCACCAAGGGCGTGCACACTGTGGAAGAGTTTGATCCGGACCCGTATCTGGACGCTCTGGACAAGTACGGCCTGCCCCGTTCCGAGAGCCACAGCCCGGCGCTGGTGGACTGATGCGGCTGGCCGATACCCGCCCGCCCTTTGCGGGCCTTGCAAACCTTTCTTGGGAAGCGCTTGCCTCTCTGCCCACCCCCTGCTACCTGCTGGACGAAGGGCAGCTGCGCCGCAACGGCGAACTTCTGCTGGGGGTGCAGCAGCGCACCGGCTGCAAAATTCTGCTGGCGCAGAAGGCTTTTTCCAACTTTAATGTTTACCCGGTGCTGGCTCCTTATCTGGCGGGCACCGAGGCCAGCGGCCTGTACGAGAGCCGCCTTGGCAAAGAAGAGCTGCCGGAAAAAGAGAACCATGTGTTCTGCGCGGCCTACCGGGCAGACGAGTTCGCGGAGCTGCTGCAGTACGCCGACCACATCGTGTTCAATTCGCCCAGCCAGCTGGCAAAGTTCGGCCCGGCAGCAAAGGCGGCGGGCAAGAGCGTGGGCCTGCGGCTGAACCCGGAGTGCTCCACGCAGGAAGGCCATGCAATTTACGACCCCTGCGCCCCGGGCAGCCGCCTTGGCACCACCCGCGCCCAGTGGGATGCCGCCGTGCAGGCAGACCCGGCCCTGCCCGAATTACTGGACGGACTGCACTTCCACACCCTGTGCGAGCAGGATGCCGATGCACTGGCCCTGACGCTGGCGGCGGTGGAAGCAAAGTTCGGGGGTCTTCTGCCCCGGATGAAGTGGCTCAACTTTGGCGGCGGGCACCATATCACCCGCCCCGGCTACCGCCTTGCCACGCTGGAACAGTGCATTACCGAAACACAGAAAAAGTACGGCGTGCAGGTGTATCTGGAGCCGGGCGAAGCATGGGCGCTGAACGCCGGGTATCTTGTTACCACTGTGCTGGATACTTTGCAAAATGGCGAGACGAGCCTTGCCATTCTGGACATGTCTGCGGCCTGCCACACCCCGGATGTGATCGAGATGCCCTACCGCCCGCCGCTGCTGGATGCCGGGGACCCCGGCGAAAAGCCGTACCTCATCCGCCTTGGCGGCCCCACCTGCCTTGCCGGGGATGTGGTGGGCGACTACAGCTTTGCCTCCCCGCTCACCGAGGGGCAAAGGCTCATTTTCGGCGATATGGCCATCTACACCACCTGCAAGAACAACACCTTCAACGGGATGCCGCTGCCGCCCATCTGGGCAATGGACGAAAACGGCACCTGCCGGGAGCTGGTGAAGTTCGGCTACAGCGATTTCAAGATGCGGCTGGGACGTGCAGCGGATTAAAGTATGACCCTTACGGCAAATCTGTATTTGGTCAAAAGACAGTCTGTATCAAACCCGCCCAAAATGCACGCTGTTCAAGTACAGTTTCTTTTTATCATCTGACGAAAATTTAAAAAAATTCAAATTCAGCCTAGACAAGTTCCTTTTCATGTGCTAAAACAATGCTAAGAAACCCGCAACGATGCAGGATCTGAGGATCACTGCGCCGTTGCGGGTTTTTCTTGTTTTATCTGGGAAAGTGTTAAGAAATAATAGAGGGGGCAATTCTTATGAAAGCATTCATTTCGCGTCGTGATTTCCTGAAAGCGGCAGGCATCACCGCCGCAGCAGCAGCTTTGGCAGGCTGCTCTTCTTCTGGCGGTTCCGCAAGCGGCTCTTCTGCAGGCGGCAAGACCATTAAGATCGGCGTGTTTGAACCGGCTTCCGGTGATAACGGCGCAGGCGGTAAGCAGGAAGTGTTGGGTGTCGAGTATGCCAACAGCCTTGCTCCCACCGTGGAGATCGGCGGTGAAACCTATAACGTGGAGCTGGTGGAAGTGGATAACCAGTCCAGCACCGATAAGGCCGTGACTGCTGCACAGGAGCTGGTCTCCAAAAAAGTCTCCATCGTGCTGGGCAGCTACGGCTCCGGTGTTTCCATTGCAGCCGCTCCCACCTTCCAGTCCGCTTCCATCCCGGCCATTGGCTGCTCCTGCACCAACCCCGCCGTGACTGAGGCCAACCCCTACTACTTCCGTGTCTGCTTCCTTGACCCGTTCCAGGGCTCGGTCATGGCAAACTTTGCAAAGGATGAGTTCAGTGCTGCCAACGCCTACGTGCTGAGCATGCTGGGCGAGGACTACGGCTCCGGTCTGGCCACCTACTTCGTCAACGCTTTTGATGATCTGGGCGGCACTGTTACCAGCGAGCAGTTCCCCGAGGGCACCTCGGACTTCTCCGCCTACATCCAGAACGCCATCAACGCCGGTGCAGATGTGATCTTTGCTCCCTGCGCTACCACCTATGCCGCCCAGATCATCACACAGGCTGCTTCTGCAGGCTTTGACAAACCCATTACCGCAGGCGACACATGGGAGTCCAGCGTTATTCTGGATGCCCAGAAGGGCACCAGCGTGCAGGTGTATTGCTCCACCTTCTTTGATGAGAACGATGATTCCGGCGCAGCCAAGGAGTTCGTGACCGGCTTTAAGGAGTGGCTGAACGCCGACAGCCAGAAGCTGACCAACAACGGCGGCAATGACATCGTGGCAGCTGTTTCTGCACTGGGCTACGACGGCTACATGGTGGCTCTGGAAGCCATCAAGGCAGCAGGCAGCACCGACGGCACCGCCATCCGCGATGCTCTGTACGGCGTAAACTACGACGGCGTGACCGGCAACATCACCTTTGACCAGACTACCGGTGATGCCAACAAGGATATGGCTTACATCAAGAAAGCTGCCGACGGCGCATTTGAGTTCGTCAAGACTCAGAGCGTGGAAGGCTGAACAAAACTTTAAACTCCCTCAGTCAACGCCTGACGGCGTTGCCAGCTCCCTCAACGAGGGAGCCTTTTTGTAGCTTTCCGGCAGGTTTGGCCCCCTTTGGGAGGGGGCTGTCACCGGAGGGGGCTGGAGGAGTTTATTTTATTAAAAGTTGTAAGAAATGGAGGGTCCCCCTTATGGCTGCAAAGTTTCTGCCCTATTTGCTGGCAGGTATCTCGGTGGGTGGCCAGTATGCATTGATTGCCATTGGCTACACGATGGTGTACGGCATCCTGCGCCTGATCAACTTTGCCCACGGCGATATCTTTACCGTAGCCGGTTTTCTGATGGTGTACGCTACTGCCTCCCTTCCGCTGACCATTTCCATCCCGCTGGTGGTGGTGGCAACGGTACTGCTGGGCATCGCAGTGGAAAAGATCGCCTACAAACCCCTGCGCACTGCGCCGCGCATGTCGGTAATGATCTCCGCGATCGGTATGTCCTACCTTTTGCAGAACTCGATGTGGTATGTCACCGGCGGTCTGGCCAAGCAGTACCCTGCCCTGCCGTGGATCAGCGATACCGTCACGGTGCTGGGCTGCCAGACCAAGCGGGTGACGGTGGTAACGCCGTTCCTCGTCATTGTGCTGGTGGCAGCACTTGTTACCCTGATCCAGAAGACCAAGATCGGCATGGCCATGCGCGCCGCTTCCCGCGATTTTGAGACCGCCCAGCTCATGGGCATCAAGATCAACAATGTCATCTCCTTTACCTTTGCGGTGGGCAGCTTTCTTGCGGCCATCGGCTCCATGATGTATTTTTCCAACTACACGGCAGTCACCCCCACTGTGGGTGCCATGCCCGGCCTGAAAGCCTTTGTGGCTGCGGTGTTCGGCGGCATCGGCTCCATTCCCGGTGCGGTGATCGGCGGCTTCATCATCGGCATCTGCGAGAGCCTTATTAAAGGTGCAGGCGCTACCACCTTCAGTGATGCGTTCACCTTTGCACTGCTGATCGTGGTGCTGGCCGTCAAGCCTACCGGCCTGTTCAGTGAAAACCTGACCGAGAAAGTGTGATGACCATGAAACAAGAGAAAAAACGCATCTATCTCCGGGCCGCACTGGCGCTGGCCGCTCTGCTGGTGGTGCTGCTGGCACTGGATAACCTGAGCTTTGTGCCCTCCATGCTGCTCACCGTGCTGCGCAAGGGTGCCATCTATGCACTGGTGGCTGTCTCCATGAACCTGCTGAACGGCTTTACCGGCCTGTTCAGTCTGGGTCAGGCAGGCTTTATGCTGCTGGGTGCCTACACCTACGCCATCCTCACCATTCCCGCCGCTTCGCAGAAGTCCATCTATCAGCGCTATGCAAACGGCGGCATCGGTTTCTCCATCCCGGAGCTGCTCTCCAAACCTCTGGGCGGCTTCGGCCTGCTGCTGGGTGTTGTGTTCTGCCTGATCCTGGCCGGTTTTATCGCAGCGCTGTTCGCCTTCCTCATCGGCCTGCCGGTGCTGAAGCTCAAGAGCGACTATCTTGCCATTGCTACCCTGGGCTTTGCCGAGATCATCCGTGCCGCCGTGGTTTACGAGGGCTTTGGCCCGCTGACCAACGGCTCCAACCTTCTGTACGGTTTTACCAGCTTTGCCAGCTTCAACCTTTCGCTGGGCGGCACGACCCTGCATCTGGAAACCGTGATGCCCTTCCTCTTCTCCGGCATCTGCATCGCCATCATTCTGCTGCTCATCAACTCCACCTATGGCCGTGCCTTCAAAGCCATCCGTGATGACGAGATCGCTGCCGAAGCCATGGGCATCAACCTTGCCAGCCACAAGCGCATGAGCTTTATCATCAGCAGCTTCTTTGCCGGTATCTCCGGCGCAATGCTTGCCATGTATCAGGCCAGCGTGCAGGCCACCACCTTCAAATCCAGCATGACCTACGAGATCCTGCTGATCGTGGTCATTGGCGGTATCGGCTCGGTGTCCGGTTCCATCATCGCATCCTTCCTGTTCATCGCCAGCTCCGAATGGCTGCTGCGCTTCCTCGACAATGAGACCTGGATCGGTGGCTTCCGTGTGCCGCTGCTGCGTTCCGGCTTCCGCATGGTGGTGTTCAGCATCATCATTATGGCGGTGGTGCTGTTCTTCCGCAAGGGTATCATGGGCGACCGTGAATTGTTCCAGAAAAAGCCCGCATCCACTGCAAAAGCTGCCAAAAAGGAGGCGCGTTCCAAATGAGTGAAAACGTATTGACCATTGAAAACGCCACGATGCAGTTTGGCGGCGTTGTGGCTGTGGACAATCTGAACCTGAAGGTGGATAAAGATCAGATCGTCTCCCTCATCGGCCCCAACGGTGCCGGCAAGACCACCGCGTTCAACGTTGTCACCGGCGTGTATGCGCCCACCAACGGCGCGGTGTGGTTCGAGGGACGCAAGATCATTGAGAACACGCCCCACGGCAAGATGAAAAAGCTCTATAAGGGCCAGAACGCGAGCAAGTATTCCCACATGATCGCCCCCACGCCCGATAAGATCACCCAGATGGGTATTGCCCGCACCTTCCAGAATATCCGTCTATGGAAGAGCCAGACCGTGTTTGAGAACGTGCTCATCGCCAAGCACTGCCGCCGCTCGGCCAACCTGCTGAGCGCTACCTTCCGGCTGAATGCAGACGAGGAAAAGCGCCAGCGCGAGGAGTGCGAAAACCTGCTGCATGTGCTGGGACTTGAGGATGTGCGCAATGAACTGGCTACTGGCCTGCCCTACGGCCTGCAGCGCCGGGTGGAGATCGCGCGCGCGCTTGCCACCGAGCCGAAGCTGCTGCTGCTGGATGAGCCTGCTGCCGGTATGAACCCGCAGGAGACCGAAGAACTGACCGCCTTTATTGACCGCATCCGCACCGATTTCAGACTGACCGTGTTCATGATCGAGCACCACATGGATCTGGTGATGGATATTTCCGACCGGGTCTATGTGCTGGACTTTGGCCGCTTAATCGCCGAGGGTACGCCCGCCGAGGTGCAGAACGACCCGCGGGTGATCGACGCTTATCTGGGGGTGGACGAAGATGCTTGAGATCAAGGATTTACATGTTTCCTATGGCGGCATTCAGGCCTTGCGCGGTGTGTCGCTGAACGTGCCGGACGGCAAGATCGTTACCCTGATCGGTGCTAACGGCGCAGGCAAGTCCACCCTGATGCGCACCATTTCCGGCCTTGTAAAGGCACAGAGCGGCTCCATTTTGTGGAACGGGCAGGAACTGCTGGGCAAGCCCATCGATCAGATCGTGGCCAGCGGCATTGCCATGTCGCCGGAGGGCCGCCGGGTGTTTGCCGACCTGACTGTGCTGGAAAATTTGAAGATCGGCGCATACCTGCGCAAGGATAAGGCCGAAACCGAGAAAGACCTTGAGTGGGTGTACAGTCTGTTCCCCCGCCTGAGGGAGCGCAGCTGGCAGAGCGCCGGTACCCTTTCCGGCGGCGAACAGCAGATGCTGGCCGTGGGCCGCGCCCTGATGAGCAAGCCGAAGCTGCTCATGCTGGACGAGCCGAGTCTTGGCCTTGCACCCATCGTGGTGCGGGAGATTTTTGATATCATCCGCACCGTGAACCAGCAGGGCATCACCGTGCTGCTGAACGAACAGAACGCCAACATGGCCCTGAAGGTGGCCGATTACGCCTATGTGCTGGAGACCGGTACCCTGACCCTTTCCGGCACGGGTGCTGAACTGCTGACCAATGAACAGGTCAAGGCCGCATACCTCGGCAAAAAGCGCTCTGACCGCACCTGAAACTTTATAAGAACCGCTAACGGCAGAGAGGGGCTGTTGCAAAACAGCTCCATGAAAAACGGAACAGGCTCATCACACTACCAACAAAGAAAAACAGGGCGTTCCCGACTGCTGGGTATCCGTAAAACAGTTTTCGAGAAATGACACGGCAACTGCCTGTCAGGATTGGTTACGGAGTACCCGGCTAGGCCGAGGAAGCATCAAGTCCCATGTCCGCACCGTTAAGGTGCTGGGTATGGGACTTTTTGCATTTCAGGAACGTGTACACCTCTGGAAAGGTGTAACACACTAGACTTTGTACCAAAGTCGTGTGCCAAGGGTGCTGCGCCCCTTTGGAATCCCTGCTTACATCGCCCATGGGCGATGTGGATTCGCCGCACAAAAAGCTCTCACAAATGCACACCCGGCTGTCTGCGGCGAGGAGAAGGCACTTCTGCGGAAGTGTAATAACCCACTATAACACTTTCATCCCTGCGGTCTGCAAAGTGTAGTGGGCTCTCCGAGGGGGAAACGGCTGTATAGGGTGCGCTTCGGGCAAATCGCTGCGTACGTGCGTACCAATCTCTCGTACGCACGTACGCAGTAAAACGGCTAAAATCTCCTATATAGGGGTGTTCTTCTGGAAATCAATATGATATACTCAACTTGATCAACCATCAACTAATAAGAGGAGGTAATATTATGGGAAAAACTTTTGTGTGCAGCTTATGCCGTAATGGAATCATTGGCGGTGGTTTGTACATTGATGAACAGAGCATTACATATTCCACCCAAAAGCTTACAGTCAGTCCGCTATATCGCAGCCTTGTATTGCCCATGAAGGAGATAAAGGAGATTTCATGGAGCCAGATGGTCGTTCCTGTTGCAGCAATTTCCATGAAAGACGGAGAATGTTATAAATTTATCATATATAACAAATCAGGATTTGAAAAGGCATATAAGCAATATAGCAACCACCAAGAATGAAATCACCTGGCAGGGTTTGGGGCAGGCACGCCCCAACAAGAAGCTGTCCCAAAGGGGCAGGAAATTTTCAAGAATTGAAAATTTGTGGCCACGGGACGATTCTTGCTCTCACGAAAATCCATACTTTTTGAAAAAACGCTTTCTGCAGCCAAAGGAGGATGCACCATGAAAAAAGAGATTGAAGCCTTTGTCAACGCAGCCAACGAGCAGGAGTTGGAAGCCGCATGGAACAACCTCTCGGCAGAGGAACAGCGAGTTTTCGAGCAGCTCATGGAGGAAGACTCACCCGAAGATGCACTGGCATTTTTCGCACAGCTGTATGACGATACCCCGAAAGAGCAGTCCAGCGAGACCGTGAGCATCTCCGAAAATGAAATCTATTTCAAGCGGCAGCCCTTGACCGAAGAGCAGAAGAAACACGGCTCTTATGTGGACGAGAACGGCAACCTCCATGTCAAGAACCTGTCCGCTTTCTGGATTCCAGAATTGACCACCACGGAGAAAGTCGGTCACACCACCTACACTGTGACCGGCAGCTATGAGGGCAAGGAATCCTTTTTGAAGAAGCTGGAGCGCATTGTAGCCAAGAACGCCCAGCAAAAATTTGAAGATGAGGGTGCAGACGAATGACAACTGCGCCCAATTCTGCTATACTTGAACCGGTAACCAATCCTGTACCGACAGTTGCTCCACAGAGTAAGGAGGACACAACAATGTCTGGAGCAACGAATAAAATCACCGCACTTTACTGCCGACTGTCGCAAGAGGACGCACGGCTCGGCGAAAGCCTGTCCATTGAGAACCAGAAGGCTATCCTTCTGGAATACGCCAAAAAGAACCACTTCCCGAACCCGGTGTTCTTTGTGGACGATGGCTACTCCGGCACGAACTATGACCGTCCCGGCTTCCAGAGTATGCTGACCGAGATCGAAGCGGGGCATATAGGAATCGTTATCACGAAAGATCTGTCCAGACTGGGGCGTAATTCTGCCTTGACAGGTCTGTACACCAACTTCACCTTTCCCCAGTATGGCGTTCGCTACATTGCCATTAACGACAACTACGACACCATTGACCCGAACAGCGTAAACAACGATTTTGCGGGCATTAAGAACTGGTTTAACGAGTTTTACGCCCGTGATACCAGCCGCAAGATTCGGGCTGTTCAGAAGGCCAAGGGAGAGCGTGGAGTACCGCTGACGGTCAATGTGCCGTACGGCTATGTGAAAGACCCGGAGAACCCGAAGCATTGGCTTGTTGATCCAGAAGCGGCTGCAATCGTGAAGTGCATCTTCTCCATGTGCATGGAAGGCCGTGGCCCGACCCAAATTGCAAACCAACTGTGGGTGGACAAAGTTCTGACTCCCACCGCCTATAAGTTGAGCCATGGCCTGAGTACGAATTCACCCGCCCCGGAAGACCCTTATCGCTGGGATAAAAGAGCAGTAAGTTCGATTCTGGAACGCCTGGAGTACACTGGCTGCACAGTCAACTTTAAGACCTATACTAACTCTATCTGGGATAAAAAGAGACATCTGAATCCCGTGGAAAATCAGGCTATCTTCCCAGATACACATGAGCGCATTATTGACGATGATGTGTTTGAAAAGGTTCAGGAGATTCGCAGCCAGCGTCACCGTATGACCCGAACAGGCAAGAGCAGCATTTTCTCCGGTATGGTCTACTGCGCTGACTGCGGTTCTAAGATGCAATATGGTTCGTCCAATAACAGGGACTTCAGTCAAGACTTCTTTGACTGCTCTCTGCACAAGAAGAACGGGAGCAAGTGCAAGGGACATTTCATCCGGGTAAAGGTTTTGGAGGGCCGTGTGCTAAGCCATGTTCAGCGGGTGACGGACTACATCCTCTGTCATGAGGACTACTTCCGCAAGGTCATGGAGGAGCAGCTTCGGGTGGAAAGCACCGAAAAGCTGACTGTCCTGAAGAAGCAGCTTGCCCGGAATGAGAAGCGGATCGCAGACCTCAAACGGCTGTTCATGAAGATTTACGAGGACAATGTTAACGGAAAGCTTAGCGATGACCGCTTCGACATGATGAGTCAGAGCTACGATGCCGAACAGAAGCAGCTGGAAGAGGAAGTTCTCTCCATCCAGCAGGAAATTGAAGTACAGGAACAGCAGATCGAGAATATTGAAAAGTTCGTCCAGAAAGCGCACAAGTACGTTCATATTGAAGAACTCACCCCTTATGCTCTCCGTGAACTGGTGTCGGCCATCTATGTGGATGCCCCGGATAAGTCCAGCGGAAAGCGGGTGCAGCACATCCATATCAAGTACGATGGGCTGGGGTACATCCCTCTGGATGAACTGGAAGCAAAAGAAAAGGCGTGACCGAAGTCACGCCAAATCTTCCCCATTTCGGGAGCTTTTGCAAATACTGTTTTATGGGAACTCTGCTACGGGGAACGCCCTGTTGTACATATCGCTTGTCTGTGGTCTTTTGCAGGGTGCGTCCGGGTGGACGCACCCTGTTTTTTTACTATGCTTCATCGTTTTCCACACGAAGCATCCGGTATCCGACTCCAACATGGGTCTGGATCAGATGCGGCGCATCCGGGTATCGTTCCAATTTTTTGCGCAGGGATGCCATATAAACACGCAAGGAAGCAATGTCATTTTCCTGCGTGCTTCCCCATATTTGCTGTGTGATGGATGTATGCGTCAGCACCTTGCCCACATTATGCGCCAGCACACACAGCAGTTTGTACTCGATGGGGGTCAGATGCACTTCATTCTCACCCAGCCAGACGCACCCGGCCGAGAAGTCGATCTTCAAAGGACCATTGACAAAAACCGGACTGTTTATGCCGTCAGAAGCCAGCAGATTCAATCGGCGCTGCGTTACACGCAGTCTCGCCAGCAGCTCGTCCACGGAAAACGGCTTTGTCAGATAATCGTCTGCGCCGTTGTCCAGTGCTTCGATCTTATCAGAATCTTCGCTCCGGGCACTCAGGACGATGATGGGCAGGTTCGACCACGTGCGGACGCTGCGGATGACCTCAATGCCGTCTATATCGGGCAGCCCAAGATCCAGCAGCATGATGTCCGGATTGTGGCTGGTGGCCATCATGATCGCCGTTTCCCCATTGGAAGCAGTCAGATATTTATAGCCGTGGGTCTTCAGGGTCGTTGTGATCAGACACCGTACAGGAACATCATCCTCTACGACCAGAATGGACGGCTTATTCATGAATGTTCACCTCGCTTTGCGGCAATGCAAAGGAAAAGACACTGCCATTGGGAATGTTGTCACGCAGGGTCAATGTTCCGCCGTGAGCCGTCAGGATTGCACGGCAGAGGGGCAAGCCCAGTCCAAGGCTGCGGTGGCTGTCTGCGATGCGGCTCTGCCCGGTATAAAACATCTCGAACACCTGTGCTTTTGCGCGATCCGGAATGCCGGGGCCGTTATCTGCAACGTCCACTACGACCTGATGGTCTTTCCGGTAAGCCGAAATCTGAATGACCGAGCCTACGGGGGTGTATTTGATGGCGTTATCCACCAGATTGACAACGACCTGCATGATCAACCGTGCATCCACATTGACCAGAAGGATCTCGTCCCCATACTGTGTTGTGATGGTGTGTTCGCAGCTTTTCCGGTTGACATGATGCAGCGCTTCTTCGATCATTTCGTCCATCAGCTGCGGTGAGATCTGCAGATTCATCCGGCCATCCTCAATGCGGGTGATAGAAAGCAGATTTTCCACTAAACCAATCAGCCATTGTGCATCGTCAAAAATATCGGTGCAGATCTTGTTCCGGGTCTCTGTATCCAGCGTTTCTCCGTTGGAAAGCAGATTGCTGGCATTGCCGGAAATGGAGGTCAGCGGGGTGCGCAGGTCATGGGAGATCGTGCGCAGCAGGTTTGCCCGCAGCTCTTCATTTTTTGCCTGCACGGTTGCCTGCTCTTTTTCCAGCGCATTTCTGCGGTTTTCGATGGCCAGCGCACCTTCGCCCAGAATGGAAAGCAGCACACTGTTTTCAAAGGCATCCAGCGGTTTTTCGGACAGATCGATCCCGATCACTCCAAACACGCCGCCTCCGGTCCGAAGTGCAAGATAAAGTCCCTTTGCATCCGGGTAGCTATCCGTGCCTGCACCGGAACGCTTTTTGTTGGCAAACGTCCAGTTTGCTGCATCCCGTTCTTCCGGTGCAGAAAAGATGTTTTGCGCCGTTTTCCCGTCAACTCCAAAAACCTGTTCTGCCCCAAGACCTCCGTTTTGTTCCAGGTAGACGATCAGACTCCGGTTCAGCAGCTTCATCAGCTGGGATGCCGTCAGTGAAAAGATTTCTTCTTCACTTTTGGCTTTCTGTAAAAGCTGATTCGTATCAAATAGTACTTTTGTCCGGAATGCTGCCTGCGCAGACATTTTTGCATGGTCTTTCAACCGTGTCGTCAACGTACAGGTAATCATTGCAGAGGTCAGCATCAGGGCAAATGTGACCTGATAACCGGGGTCATACGCATGGAATGTCAGGTATGGCTCGGTCAGGAAGAAATTGTACAATGCTACACTGGCAACGGACCCCAGCACACCGCAGGTGTAACCGCTGGTACACAATGCGGTGAACAGCATCCCCAGCATATAGAGCATAATAATGTTATAACGCGCAAAGTCCAGCTGCAGGAAAAAGAAGCCGATGAGCGTGATGCAGCTCAGGATGCCTGCGGTGATCAGAAGATCACGGACAGACGGCAGAAGCGGACGGGTGAACAGCTTCCGTCCTGAACCGTAGCCGTTCTCTGCAGAAGCATCCGGGATGATGTAAATATCCAGATTAGGCGCAGTCATCGTCAATTTTTCAGTCAGTGACGGTCCACTCCAGAAATGGCGGCGATGTACGCTGGAGCTTCCCAGTACGATTTTTGTAATGCCGGAGATGCGGGCAAACTCTGCGATCTGCTGCGGAATGTCATCCCCATAAATCGTAGAGATGTCGGCACCTGCCTGCTCTGCCATACGAATGTGCTGCTGCAAACGCCGACGATCTTCTTGTCCCATCTGATCCGAATCCGGAGTCCGGACATACAGAGCTGTAAAGGTCCCTCCAAACGCCTTTGCCATCGTTGCTGCCGTCCGCACGATCTTTGCATTGGAGGGAGAGGACGACAGACACGCCAGAATATGTTCAGTGGGTGGGTCGTTCTGATTCATAAAGATCACCTGCCTTGCCCACAGTATAGCACAATTTGATGGTCACGACCACCAGCCACGTCTTTTTCCTTCCTGTTGAAGGATCTCCTTCCGCATGTGATCCAGCGCATCTGCTGCCCAAAAACCACTCAACATGACTCCAAGAACCATCAGTAACAAAACGACATCCATATGATCCGTCCTATCTTTTCAGAGCCGGAAACACTTCTGGATCGATGCGTATTTTCCCAAAACCAGCATACTTTCATCCCGGCACAGCTGCGTATCCGGCGTAATGCTCATATCGAGCTTTCCGTCTTTTTTCAGCGCAAGAATGTTGATGTTATACTTTTTTCGGATATTGATCTCACCGATCGTGCGATCCATCCATTCCGGCGGAATGGTCACTTCCATGATGGCGTGGTCGTCCTGCAGCTCGATATAATCCAGAATGTGTTCGGAGCTGTATCGGATCGCCGCCCACTTTGCCAGCTGCTTTTCCGGGTAGACCACTTCATCCGCACCGTTGCGCAGCAGGAACTTGGCTTGTACATCCCGCTCTGCACGCGAGACCACAAGCTTTGCCCCCAATTCTTTGAGCAGTGATGTTGTTTCCAACGAGCTTTGAAAATTGCCGCCGATGGTTACGATACACACATCAAAATTGCCAACGCCAAGGGAGCGCAGAAAGTATTCGCTGGTGCTGTCACCGATCTGTGCATTCGTCACATACGAAAGCACGGCGTTCACACGGTCTTCGTTGTTGTCGATCGCCATGACCTGATGACCCAGCTCATTCAGTTCCTGCGCAATATGGCGGCCAAAACGGCCAAGCCCAATCAAAAGAATCGATTTCATACTTGTCTCCTTTATCCGATTGCGATCTTCTCCTGCGGCAGACGAGAGTGGGCAGGGCTGCTGCCAAATGCCGCATAGATCAACGTCAATCCACCAACACGTCCCAAAAACATCAGTGCGATCAGCACCCCCTGCGAAAGGACCCCCAACTGCGGCGTGATGCCCAATGTCAGACCCACCGTTGCCACAGCCGAAGCAGTCTCATACAAACAGACTGACATCGGCAGCTGCTCGGCCGCAGCAATGACAAAGGCTCCGAGGAAGAACAGCGTCAAATACATCCCTGCGATCGTGGCAGCATTCTTGACCGCAGAACCATCTATGCGCCGCCCGAAAAATTCGGCATCTTCTCTGCGGCGGAAGGTCGCCCACATATTGGCCAGCAGAACGGCAAATGTTGTGGTTTTCATGCCGCCTGCCGTAGAGCCGGGCGAACCGCCTAACAGCATCAGAACCACCATCAATGCCTGTGAAGTGCTGCCCATCGCAGCAAGATCGGCGGTGTTAAAACCGGCAGTACGGGGGGTAACGGATTGAAACATCGACAATAAAATGCGCTGCCGGGCAGAGCCTGCCGTGAACTCGAAGCAATAAAAGTACAGCGTCGGCAATACCAGAAGAAATGCCGTTGTGACAAGAATCACCTTGCTCTGCATCCGGTAACGGTGAAAATCAAGGCGATATGTACAAATATCCTCCCATGTCAGAAAGCCAAGGCCGCCAAAGACGATCAGGGCCGCAATCACTGTGGTAAGCAATGGGTTTCCTGCATACCGTGTCAGCGAAACAAATTTTGCACCCTCTGTTCCCAGCAGGTCAAAGCCGGCATTGCAGAACGCCGAAATGGAATGAAACAACGCGTACCAGATCCCGCGCAGTCCATAATCGGCGCAAAATGTCGGCAGCAGCAGTGCAGCACCGACCAATTCAAACAGGGCGGTGATCCGCAGAATAAAGCCTGTCAGCCGCACGATGCCGCCCATCTGCGGGGCAGCGGTGGCTTCCTGCATCGTGCTGCGCTGCTTGAGGGAAATCTTTCGCCCGGAAAGCAGCGCAAAGGCAGCGCCCACCGTAATGACACCCAATCCTCCGATCTGGATCAGAAGAAGGATCACGCTTTGCCCAAAAGCCGACCAGTAGCTGCCGGTATCCTGAACCACAAGTCCGGTCACACAAAGGGCGGAGGTGGAGGTAAACAGTGCCTCATGGAACGGTGTGACGCACCGCTGCTGTGCAGCGATTGGGAGCATCAGAAGCAATGCGCCCACCAGATCGACTGCCGCAAAACCTGCAATAATAACCTGAAAAGAAGAAAAACGGTGCCGCTTGTAACGAGGATATTGAATCATAAAAGCTCCTTTACCTATCCGTGTGCATAAAGATTAGCATGGAATAGATAAAAGAGCCGTAAAGAAAATTGTAGAAGTATAAAGATTCCATTAAAATGGATCGATCAACACCAAATAATAAATGTAGGAGATCGAGTCTACCATGACAACATCCTTGAACTGAATATACGCACCAAAAAGTACCCATGCGGCTTCAGCGCAAAATCTCCAGCAGACGCCTGCCGGCTTCCTGCTGCGATTCCCCAAACGCCACCGCCAGCTCCTCCCGCAGGACGCGCTCTACCATCTGGTAAAAGTACGCATCCATAGCGTTGATCTTCCGGCCACGGCTTTGCTGCTGGGTCTGCTTTTGCCCCAGTTCCTTGAACAGGGTCAGGTACTGGTAAAAATCATTGGTGTGGAGCAGTGCCTGATAGTGTTCTGCCAGCGCCGTCTGAATTCCCGTAGGGATGGGCAGCGTCTCCGCTTTGATCCGTGCAAGGTCGGCTGCTGCCTGCTGTGCCGGGGTCACCGGGCGCAGAACACCCTCTTTTGCCGTGGGGATATAGCTGCGGTCGTGGGAATCCGAAAAATAGGGCCGGAGGGTGTAGTACTCTCTGGCGGGCTCATCGCAAAAGTGCCGCAGCCCGACCCTTTCCACCTCGTGCACTCCCAGATTTCCGTAGACCACCAGCGCTCCCGCCTGAAACCGTGACATGGTATTGCCTCTTTCCCTTGTATGAAAAGGCTGCAAAAACAGACTTTCCAGCGTAATTTTACTCTTTACTTTATTGTACCACGGTAGGTTGGCGGGCTTCAAAGGGCATCTTTCACAAAGTTTTCCTCGTGCAATCTGCGCAGAATGCCCAGTACAATTCTTGTGCAAAACTGCCTTTGCAAATTCCAGACAGGCAGGCTATAATGATTTCGTACAACGAGTAGCACTCATGCGTAAAACCGGTTGCATGAGGGCTGCCCGTTGTTTTTGTTTGCCCCAAAATGGAAAGGTAAAGGTGAATTCCATGGAAAGCTCCAATCAATTTCTCGGCACGGAGCGCATCAGCAAGCTGATGCAGAAGTATGCGATCCCGTGCATTATTTCGCTTTTGGTCGGCGCACTGTATAACATCGTGGACCAGATCTTTATTGCAAACGCCAGCTATCTGGGCTCCTACGGCAACGCCGCCAATACCGTTGTGTTCCCGCTTACGGTTGTGGCACTGGCTATTGCCGTGATGATCGGTGACGGCTGCTGCGCTTTTGTCAGCATCAGCCTTGGACAGAGCGAAGTTTCCAAGGCAAGGCGGAGCGTCGGCAATGCGGTGGTGATGTGTCTGGTCAGCAGCATTGTGCTGGCGGCGCTCTATCTGGTTTTTGCGGACAACATTCTCGCCATGTTCGGCGGAACGGTCAACGCCGAGACCTACCACCACTCCCAGGAGTATTTCTTTTATATCACGCTGGGCGCGCCCTTTTATATGTTCGGGCAGGCCATGAACCCCATCATCCGCGCGGATGGCAACCCACGGTTTGCCATGATCTCCACCCTTGCAGGTGCGGTGCTGAACATTATTCTGGACCCCGTTTTCATTTTCGGCTTGCGCTGGGGCATGATGGGCGCGGCGGTGGCTACTGTGATCGGTCAGCTGGTCACCGCAGCGCTGGCAGTGTGGTATCTGCTGCACATGAAGATCATCCGTCCTGAAAAGGGCGACTACCGGCTGAAAGGCTCCATCTGCGGCCGCACCCTGACCCTTGGCATGACCAGCTTTCTGTCCCAGATCAGCCTTGTGGCGGCTATGGCAGCCATCAACAACATGATCCGCAAATACGGCGCACTGGACACCGTGTTCGGGCAGGAGCAGTACGCCCAGATCCCCATGGCGGTGGTTGGCATCGTGATGAAGTTCTTCCAGATCGTCATCTCCATCGTGGTGGGCATGGCGGCTGGCTGCATCCCCGTGGTGGGTTTCAACATGGGCGCAAAAAAGCCTGCCCGCGTGAAGGAGCTGTTCACAAAACTGCTGCTGGCAGAGGCGGCCGTGGGCGTTGTTGCACTGGTGCTGGTAGAGGGCTTCCCGCGGCAGCTGATTGCCCTGTTCGGTGCTGCCAACGAGAGCGTCTACTACACAGACTTTGCCGTGAAGTCCTTCCGCATCTACCTGTGCATGATCATTCTGGCCTGTGTCAACAAGGCCTGCTTCATCTTTTTGCAGGCCATGGGCAAGGCAGTGGAATCCACCGCCCTGTCCATGGTGCGTGAGGTGGTGTTCGGCGTGGGCTTTGCCCTGCTGCTGCCCCGGTTCTTCGGGCTGGACGGCGTGCTGTACTCCATGCCCATGTCGGATATCCTCACCTTCCTGATTGCAGGCTATCTGATCTTCAAAACCTACCGTGAACTGAACCAGAAAGGAGAAGTCTAATGGAAAAACATATCATTACCATCAGCCGCGAGTTTGGCAGCGGCGGCAGAACCATCGGCAAGCTGGTGGCAGAGCATCTGGGCATCCGGTGCTACGACGCCGAACTGATCCAGAAACTGGCTGCCGAAAGCGGCTTTGACGAAAACTACGTCAAGGAGGCCGGAGAGTACACCCCCGGCGGCTTCCTTGCTTCTGCCTTCACCGACCGCAGCTTCGGTCTCACTAACGAGGACCTGCTTTGGAAGCTGCAATACCGAATCATCCGGGAACTGGCAGAAAAAGAGTCCTGCGTCATCGTGGGGCGCTGCGCCGATTTTATCCTGCAAGACCGCACCGACTGCCTGAAGGTCTTTGTCCACGCCGACCTGAAGTTCCGGGCAGACCGCATCGTGCGGGTCTACGGCGAGCGGGAGAAATCTCCCGAATCCAGGCTGAAGGAGAAGGACAAGCGCCGCGCCACCTACTACCGCTTCTACACCGATATGAACTGGGGCAATGCCGCCAACTATCATATTGCGCTGGATAGTGGGGTCATCGGCATTGAAAAGAGTGCGGAGATCATTGAAAGTCTTTCATAAGCTGTAATTTCCGGCAGTCTCAGAGCCGATAGTGCAAAACGCCGCCCGCCTGCGTTCCGTTACGCAGGTGAGCGGCAGTTTTTGTCAATGGAAATTTTTCTCCCATCCCGGAGCAGCAGTTCCACGCAACCGGTGTCCATGTTACCCGCTGTTACTACGAAAGGGGAATTATTGGGTGAAGCAAAATAAGCGGCAGTCTCCCGGTAGACATTCCTACAGGTTGGGAACCGCGGCGGAATCTGGCGGTCAGGGCCTTACGAGTTGCGTTTGCTGATTTTTCTACAACCCCTTGGCAGGGCTTTGAAAAATCAGAACGCGGCCCCAACAACTCCTCCCTGTTTCAGCCGCTGGCTGCGGTCGTCGTCGTTGCTGTTCAAGT
>NZ_FMFG01000055.1:0-8938 GCF_900066275.1 uncultured Faecalibacterium sp.
TTAAGCTCACTTGTGCCGAAGATAGTTCGCTGGAAACGGCGCGTGAAAATAGGTAGTCGCCGACTTGAACAGAAAGCTCTGAGAGAAATCTCAGGGCTTTTTTGTTGCACAAAAATATGGAGTGGATTTTGGTCGAAATGATAACAGGACAGGACTTGACAAAAATACTACTATGCAATACAATATAGATAAGCTACTATGTATTACATAATAGGCAAAAGGAGGTATCCAGTGGAAAACAACACACAATTGCTCAAGGGCGTTTTGGAATTCTGTGTTCTGAAATTCATTAGCAGAGAGCCGACCTATGGCTATGAGATCGTGATGCATCTAAAACAGGTCGGGTTTTCTGACTTGAGTGAAAGCACGCTTTATCCGCTGCTGCTGCGGCTGGAGCAGCAAGGAAAGGTTACAGTAGAACGCAGACCTTCCCCTAAGGGGCCGAGCCGGAAATATTATATTGTAACTGAAGAAGGTCGAAAGGCACTTCTTGAGTTTCGGCAGGATTGGTATCAGCTCTGCCAGCTGGTGGAGAAAATTTTTAAGGAGGAGCCATATGAATAAGTATTTTGCGTTGCGAAAGGCAAATCGGATGCGTACAAAGCTGCTGAACGAAAAAAGCCAGGAGCAGCTGAAAGAAGTGATCCGGTATCTTCGCCGGGTCAGCTGGGATTTCTGCGGCATTGAACTTGTGTGCAGCGATCTGCTTGATATTTCCATCCAAGCCAATGCAGAAAATCAGGAACTGTTCGATTCGATTTCGGATGCAAAAACCTTTGTAGAGGAGGTCAAGCCATGTTTGAAAACACTGAGAGCTGCGGATTACTTCTGGTTTGTTGCACCGCTGTATTTCTTCTTTGAGTGGGGCGTGGAAGGGCTGCTGCTTTACCCGGTAATTGGTGATTGGGTTTTTGAACTTTCTGTAGGCTATCTGATGCAGCTTGTTGTTGCAGTGACGGTTTTTTGCGCACTGTTCCGCCGGATGATGGAGCAGGTAGGCTTTCCGCCACGAGAGCATTGGCTGAAATATGCTACATGGCTGGTGCTTTATATCGTGACTCTGTATGGAACGGGCTGGTTCTTTACCCAGATCGCGGGTAAGATCGTACTGCTGCGGCTTCCGATCCTTAGCTATTCGATTTTTTGCCTGCTTCTGGGTGCAGGACTGTATGCAATACATTTTTGGAGATATGGAAAAGACCCGCGTCTGAGTGCTCGCATATAAAGTAAAAAGCGCCCCCGCTGCACTGTGCATAACGGTGCAGCGGGGGCGCATACTTTATTGGGTGGTGTACCGGTCAGGATACGAGCTTCCGCTTAGCCCTTGCCTGCGCAACCGAACAGCTCGATCTTCTCCTTGCACTTGGCCTCGATGGCCTTTGCGCCGGGAGCCAGCAGCTTGCGGGGGTCGAAGCCCTTGCCCTGCTGATCCTTGCCCTCTTCGATGTACTTGCGGGTAGCCTCAGCAAACACCAGCTGGCACTCGGTGTTGATGTTGATCTTGGAAACGCCCAGGCTGATTGCCTTTGCGATCATCTCGTCGGGGATGCCGGTGCCGCCGTGCAGGACCAGAGGAATGTTATTGGTGGCCTTGTGGATGCGATCCAGAGCCTCGAAGTCCAGACCCTTCCAGTTTGCCGGGTAGACACCATGGATGTTGCCGATGCCGGCAGCCAGGAAGTCAATGCCCAGAGCAGTGATCTTTGCGCACTCCTCGGGGTCTGCAATCTCGCCGGCACCCACAACGCCGTCCTCGACACCGCCGATGGAACCGACCTCGGCCTCGATGCTCAGGCCCTTAGCGTGTGCCAGAGCAACCAGCTCCTTGGTCTTTTCCACATTCTCCTCGATGGAGTAGTGGCTGCCATCGAACATGATGGAAGAGAAGCCGGCCTCGATGCAGGCCTTGCAGCCCTCATAGGTGCCGTGATCCAGATGCAGGGCAACGGGAACGGTGATGCCCATGGAATCGACCATTGCGCTGACCATAGCAGCGACGGTCTTGAAACCGGTCATGTACTTGCCGGCACCCTCGGAAACACCCAGAATCACAGGGCTCTTCATTTCCTCGCAGGCGGTCAGAACGGACTTGGTCCACTCCAGATTGTTGATGTTGAACTGAGGCACACCGTAGTGGCCATCACGTGCTTTGATCAGCATTTCGGTTGCATTTACCAACATTATTCATTACCTCCACAAAATCATTGGGGTCTTGCTCGTTTCATATCCGCTTTGTGCACGGTTTAACGAACCTACAGAATTAGTATACCCCAAACAGCGGCCAAAATCAATCCAAACCGGTGTTTTTCCTGTAACAATGCGGGGATTCTGTTTCTGGCAGGGTGCAGGGGGTTACTGCCAGAAGCGCGTATATTCGATAGAATGCAACAAATTTCCATATAATGTGCAATAAGCGGCCGAAAGACAGAAAGCTTGATGAAGGACGGATTTTCAACACAGATCCACATTCGTCAAAATGATATTGGGCAATTTGGCAAAAGCGGACAGGATGCAGTTCAAAAAATTGTCATATTTCCGACTTGTATTCTACAAATTGTACGCAGGAAATCAAAAAAGGTCGAACCAAAAAGTGGAAAACCTTGTGGAAAGTGTGGAATTCCACAGGCAAAACAGGCTTTAAAGCTGGACTTTTGAACTTTCTCCACAGGGTTTTCAACATGTGGAAAAATAATCGCTCTTCTACGGATTGTATACCGCGTTTTTGTGGAAAACTTTTTTCTCCGGCAAAACAGAGGGATATCTACCCAGCAGCCGGGTAAAGCTGATGCAGGGCGGCAGAACATTTCTGCAAAAAAGCGGAAACGGTCTCCGGCACCACGAACAGAAAAACTTTTGCAGGACGCGGATAAAAAACGGTAATTTGCTGGCAAACAAGGTCGGCTTATGCTATACTTCAAGATGAGTTATCAGCTTCAGATCATACCGGTGCGCGGCCCAGAGTGCGGCGTGCCTTTTGGAGGGTGTGCACAGCACCTTCCGGTGATACAACGGAAGGAGAAAATCATCATGGAAGAAAAGAACCAGCCGCGCCGTCCGCGCCGCAGCCCGGAAGAGCCGCTGCAGAAGAACGAGAGCCTTGTTTATGGCAAAAATCCGGTGACCGAACTGCTGAAAAGCGGTTCCGGCGTGGACACCGTGCTCATTGCTGAGGGCATGGCTCCGGCCGTGGCGGCTTACTATACCGCATTGGCAAAGGAAGCGGGTGCCACGGTGAAGCGGGTGCACCCCAACAAGCTGCGCCTGATGACCGGCACCGAGAGCCATCAGGGTGTGGCGGCATTTGCCAGCGAGATCGAATACGTGACGGTAGACGACCTGATGGCAGCAGCCAAGGACAAGGGCGAGGCACCTTTTCTGGTGCTGAGCGATGGCATTGAAGACCCGCACAATCTGGGTGCCGTGATGCGCAGTGCTCTGCTGTGCGGTGCGCATGGCATCGTGATCCCAAAGCGCGGCGGAGCATCGGTCACGCCTACCGTCATCAAGTCCAGCGCAGGTGCCGCAGAACGCCTGCCGGTGGCTCGTGTGGCCAACATCGGTGAGACCATCCGCCGCCTGAAGGAGCAGGGTGTGTTCGTCTACTGCGCCGATATGGACGGCGTGTCTCTGCGCAGGAACAACCTGACCGGCCCCATTGCACTGGTGCTGGGCAGCGAGGGCAGCGGTGTTTCGCAGCTGGTGAAAAAGCTGTGCGACGGCGTGGTGCGGCTGGATATGGCAGCACCGGGCACCGGTGTGGACAGCTACAACGTGTCGGTGGCTGCGGGCATTATTCTGTACGAGATCCAGTCCCAACGCGCAGCACAGCAGGCATGATCCGGCATTCGGGCCGGAACCTCAATTTGAATTACAGGAGGGACAAGAATGCCGAAAGATAAAAATAATGGCCGGGAAATGACCCCGGATGAAAAGTTCCGCTCCTTTTTCAGCACCACGGCGGTGGATATCCCGGAGGAGATGACCCGGAGAGACGAAAACCAGCCGGAGGAAAAGCCGCAGAAACGGTTTGGCCTGTTTGGCCGTGGTAAGGAAAAGCAGGAGACTGACGAAGCTGCAGCAGAGCAGCCGCAGGAAATGCCAACCGGTGAGGTGCGGCTGGGTGAGGATGCGCAGCCGGAGCCGGAAGCGGATCTGGAACTGATGCTGAAGCCGGAGGCAGACCCGGAACAGGAACTGGCCCCGTGGCCTTTTCTGGAGAAGGAAGCAGAGGATGCACAGCCGGAAGCACCCGCCAAAAAGCCGGAGGAAAAATCTGCACCGCAAACGGCGGACCCCCCGGCGGCAGTGAAGCCGGAAACACCCCGGCAGAGCGCTGTCCCGGCGGCAAGACCCGCAGAGCAGCACAGCACGGCAAAGCCTCTCCGGCACCCCAAGAATGCGCCGGAGGTGCTGCTGCCGCAGGAAGAGCAGGAGCAGCAGGAGATGGCACAGCTCAAGGCGATGATCAACGGCCTGAGCGACCAGAAGCCGGAAAAGCCTGCACCGAGGGCCGAAGCGGCCCCGGCAGCAGAAACTGAACCGGATGAAAGCAAAAAGAAACCGTCCGGTGCACCGCTGCCCGCGGCTGTGTTTGCAGCGGTAAAGGAGACGGCACCGGAGCTGCAGCCGGAACCTGTGCCGCAGCCGGAAAAAACGGAGCAGCCGGAAAAGCAGCCGGTGGCCGATTTCTTTGGCAAGGCGCAGAGCGAGGACGCACCGCAGGCACCTTTGGCCCCGGCAGAGGAGCCTGCCGCAAAAGAGGACACTATGAGCCTGCCGCTGCTGCCGCTGGACGGTGAAGAGCCGCAGCAGGCACCGGAGAAGGCACCCGCTGCGCCACAGCCGGAACTGAAAGCTGAGGCGGAGGACGCGGTGTCTCCGGAGGAACATGCCGAAACGGAGCTGCCCGAGCCGGAGGCTACGGTGGATAAGCTGCACCGTATGAGTGCAGAGCTGACGCTGCGCTGCGTGCTGGGCGGCATTCTGGCTGTGGTGCTGCTGCATTTTGGTTTGGTGTCGGATGGGCTGCTGCCCGCCATGGCGGCGCTGGACCCGGATGCTGCCCCGGCGGCATTCTATGGTGCAAACCTGCTGCTGCTGGCAGCAAGCCTGTGCGTGGGCTTCCCGGTGCTGCGCGACGGCCTGAACGGCCTGCGCGGACGGCCTTCTTCCGAGACGATGCCGGCGCTGGCCGCAGTGGCAGCGCTGGTGCAGGCGGTCACAGCCATGCTGAACGCAAATGTTTACCGCGGCACTACCGGCATCTCGCTGCTCAGCGGCATGGCCGCGCTGGGGCTGTTCCTTGCGCTGCTGGGCAGCCGGGTGATGCTGGCTGCTGTCAAGGGCGGCTATGAGCTGGTGACCAATGGTGTGGAGTTCGAGGGCGCCTACCGCGCCAAGGATAAAGACCTGCTGCGTGCCCTTGCACGGGATCTGGAACAGAAGGACCCCTGGGTGCTGCTGAGCCGCCCAATGAAGGAAGCTGACGGCTTTGTGGAGCAGAGCTTGAGCGAGCGCGCAAGCGAGCGCCGTGCCCGCAAAGTTTCGTACATCCTGCTGGTCGTTGCCCTGCTCAGCGGCGTGCTGTTCCTGCTGGCAGGTGCCGGCTGGAACAAAGCTGCGGCTGCCATAGCCGCTGTGCTGTGCATGGGCGCACCGCTTTCTTCTACCCTGATCGCGGGCGTTGCCTCGCTACGGCTGCAGCGTGCGGCTGCGGCTGTGGGCGCAGTCGTGCCCGGTTGGCAGGCCATTGAGCAGCTGGGCGGCATTGATACGCTGCAGATCGATGCAGACGACCTGTTCACCGCCGACAGCGCACAGCTGGAGGATATCCGCATCTTCAAGGGCGGCCGCATCGACCGCGCCATCCTGTACGCGGCCAGCGTGCTGAACGAGAGCCACGGCACCCTGAAGGGGCTGTTCCGCCAGATCGTTGAGGAACGCACAGACATCCTGTTCCCAGTCAAGGATCTGGAGCAGCACCATGGGCTGGGCTTTTCCGCCTGGTGCGATAACAACCGCATCCTCATTGGTACCCGCCGCTATCTGGAGCAGGAGGGCGTGCCACTGCCGGACGAGGAATACGAGATGCAGCACTCGAAGAACGGCGAGCTGCAAATTTTGTATCTGGCTGTGTCCGGCAATCTGCACGCTATGTTCGTGCTGAAATATGTGGGCGGGCGCAATGTGGCCCGCGGCCTTGCCGTGCTGCAAAAGGAGAACATCCGCCTGCTGGTCACATGTCAGGACCCCAGTCTGACTGCACACCACATTACCGAAGCATACCGCCTGCCGGAAGGCATGATCACCGTGCTGGATCAGGAGCAGTGCAACGCCATCAAGGCCGCACCGGAAGACCCGGAGGACACCTGCTGCATGATCCATCTCAAGGCGTTTGCCAGCCTGACCGGCGGTCTGCAGGCTGCGGATCAGGCCCAGAACGCCGAGAGCAGCGCCACCACAGTACAGATGGTCTCGGTGCTGTTCTCCATTATCATTGCAGCGCTGCTCACCAGTGCAGGCAGCATCTGGGAGCTTTCGGTGGCAACGGTGCTGATGTATCAGGCAGCGTGGAGCGCCCTGAGCATTGCTGTGTGTGCACTGAAGCAGCATAACTGAGAAATATTCTCAGAATAAATAGGAACCGTTCTTGATTTCCATCAAAAAATATGGTATACTCTGTTCAGAACCTGAGCCGCAGGCGAAAAAATTACCGCCGGGCTGAATGATAGAGCCGGGATCGGTCGATCCTGACAGAAGATCCGTTTTTGAAAGGAGAGCATCATGGAACTGAAGGGTACCAAAACCGAGAAAAATCTGATGGAAGCGTTTGCAGGCGAGAGCCAGGCACGCAACAAGTACACCTTCTTTGCCAGCATGGCAAAAAAAGAAGGCTACGAGCAGCTGGCCGCGATCTTTGAGGAGACCGCCGGCAATGAGAAGGAGCACGCAAAGATCTGGTTCAAGCTGCTGTGCGGCGGCGCGATCCCCGATACCCTGACTTGTCTGGACATGGCAGCAGGCGGTGAGCACGACGAGTGGACCGAGATGTACCCCCGCATGGCCAAGGAGGCCAAAGAAGAGGGCTTCCCTCAGATCGCAGCACTGTTCACCATGGTGGCACAGATCGAGAAGGAGCACGAGGAGCGCTACCGTGCGCTGGCCGAAAACCTGAAAAACAACAAGGTCTTTGCCCGTGAGGAGCAGCAGGTATGGCAGTGCCGGAACTGCGGCTACACCTATATCGGCAAGTCCGCACCGCTCAAGTGCCCGGTGTGCGCACATCCGCAGAGCTACTTTGAGCTGAAAAAGATCAACTACTAAGCTGAAAATTCAAAAGCAGAACAGCGCCGCCGCATCCGGTTTGCCGGGTGCGGCGGCGTTTTGTACAAAATTGAAAAGCGGATTTTATTATTCTCCACAAAATAAGGCTCAGCTGCCCGGCAGAATGGGCAAAAAACTTGACCCGGTTTTGCACTGCGTGTAAAATAATACGGAGACAGGAATATTTAAAGGATCTTGCAGCAAAGCAGGCGGGGAGGGCAAAGCCCATGAAGCAGGGGTTCAAAGCGTGTGTTTGTGCAGTGGTGCTGTGCGCAGAACTGTTTGCAGCCGGGGCCTTGTCGGCCTATGCTGCGCAGGAGCAGCCGCTGCCGGACAGCGGCATGACATTGGACACTGCCGAACTGACGCTGGATATCACCGAAGGAGACCCGGCCCCGGTGGCCTACCTGAATGTGCAGGCACCCAACGACTACTTCTTTCTGATCTGGACTTCCAGTGATCCGGCAGTGGCATCGGTGGACGGCACCGGCAAGGTGACCGGCCATGCCGAGGGCACTGCGGCCGTCACGGCCCGCAATGAGCGCGGCGAAAAGACCACCTGTACCATCACGGTGCGCAAAAGCACAGCCAGCCGCTTGGTGCTGAACACCAGCGATCTGACGCTTACCATTACAGAGCAGGAGCCTGTCCCGACGAAACAGCTGAAGCTGGAACAGAACAAAGGCGGGTTTACCTATGTGCGGCAGTGGGTCAGCAGCAACCCGGCGGTGGCATCGGTAAGCACAAACGGTACCGTAAAGGCGCAGGGGTCCGGCAAGGCCGTCATCAGCGCACTGACCACAGCCGGGCAGGTGCTGCGCTGCACGGTAACGGTCACATCGGAGATCGGACGGGTGCAGATAAGCAAAAACGCCATGCTGCTGCAGGCAGTGGGAGCCAGTCAGAAGCTGACCGCGCAGGCTGCAGGCGCCAAAAACGGAACGATGACATGGCTCAGCAGCAATCCGGGCGTGGCAACTGTGAGTGCGGATGGCATGGTAACGGCGGTGGGCGACGGTGAAACGATGATCCTTGCCGTTACACCGGAGGGTCGTGCCGATGCCTGCTATGTGGCCGTGGGAGCGGCGGCGTGGCGGTTCCGCTCGGAGGACGAGCTTGCCGAAACGCTGACCCTGACCGGCCAGCTGCCCTATTCGGATGGAAAGTAAAAAGAAAAATGGGAGCGTTCTGTGCAGCAGGATGCTCCCATTTTTTCAAAACCCGCTGGGCAGAAAGATCATGGTTCCCCGGGCAGACCACGCCATCCGCTGGGCCATGCAGCCGGGCGCACCGGCCAGCAGAAACAGGGCCAGTGCGGCGAGCAGCAGCACCCATCCAAGGCCGCTGTGCGGCCTGCCGGAAAAAGGATCCCCTTTTTTGCGTCTCATCCCGCTGCCCCCTTTTTGCTGTGCTGGGCCATCCTATGCGCCGCAGGCACCGATTGTGCAACCGGCCCGGCTGTGGTACAATAAAACCTTAAGAGATACATTGTGCAGGGAGAACGATTTTATGCTGACCATTACACTGCTGGGCACTGCGGCTACCATGCCACTGCCGGACCGGGCACTCTCGGCGGCGTTTGCTGCCTGCGGCGGTCACGGCCTGCTGTGGGACT
>NZ_FMFG01000003.1:0-2281 GCF_900066275.1 uncultured Faecalibacterium sp.
GGCGGGCGCAGTCTGCTTCGGCCTGCCGAAGCGCGGCGACACACTCGGCCTGTGCTGCGTGCAGGGCACAGGCTTCTTCCGTCAGGACAGCGTTCATCCCCTTGAAGGTCAGCTGCACCGTCCCATCCGGGGAGGTGAAGCGCTCGGGCAATAGGCTCTCAGCATCCCGGCGCAGGGAGCGGCGGGCTTCGTCGGCTGCGGCAAGGGCGCTCTGTGCGGCAGTGCTGGCAGTCTGGGCCAGTGCATCGGCCTTTTCGGCTTCCTGCTTGGCGGCATCCACCTGCGCCTGCGTGGGGGCTGTGTGGGGCAGTTGGGCCTTTGCCGGGTGGTGGACGCTGCCGCACACGGGGCAGGGCGCACCCTCGGCCAGCGCCTGCGCCAGCAGTCCGGCCTGTGCGTCCAGAAAGGCTTTGTCCAGCGCATCCCGCCGGGCATGGGCCTGTTCCTTGGCTTCGGCGGCAGTGCGGTAGGCATCCTGCGCACGGTGGGCCTTTTGTGCCTGCTGCTGGCAGGCGGCAAGCCGCTGGTTCAGGGTGGTAAGGGCGGTGCTGCGCTGGGCCAGCTCCTTTTCCCGGTTCTGCAAGGCCAGCAGCCGGGTGGGAGCATCTTCCAGCGCGGTCAGCTCCTTTTCAGCAGCGGCCAGCGCTGTGTCCAGTGCGGCCAGCTGGGTGCGTTTCGCTTTGGCCTTGGCAGCGGCCAGCTGGGCAGCATCCCGCGCGGCCTGCTGCTGATGGCACAGGGCATCCAGCTCATCGTAGGCGGCAAGGGCCGTCTGTGCCTGCGTCACCTGTCCGGCAAGAACATCCAGCTGGGCGGCATCGCCTGCGTGGCGGGCGCTCTCGGCACGGGCAGCTTCCAGCACAGGCAGGGCAGCGGTAAGCTCTGCCTGCTTTGCGGCCAGCTGTGCGGCCAGCTGTCGGGCCTGCTGGGCGGCACCCAGCTGACGTTGTACTTCGTCCAGCTTGGCTTCGGTGTCCTTGAGGGCAGCAGCAACGGTCTCCTGCGCGGCCTGCTGGCGTGCCAGCAGACCTTCCAGCAGGGCAAGGGCCGTCTCCGGCTCGGTCTGGGCGTTCAGTGCGGCAAGGGCATCGGCATCCGGGTCGTCGGGAGAAAACCGGATGCCGGAGAGCAGACTGTCCAGCTTTGCATTCTGGGTGGTGCGCTGCTGGCTGAGGGCGGCGCTTTCGGCCTGCAGGCGCTCCTGCAGCCGGGCATAGCGCTGGGTGCGGAACAGCTTGCGGAAAATGCGGCTGCGCTCCTCGGTGGAAGCGTTGAGCAGCTTTGTGAACTGACCCTGCGCGATCATGGCGATCTGGCAGAACTGGCTGTAGTCCAGCCCGATGATCTCCTGCACGGCGGCAGTCACATCCTTGGCTTTGGTCACCGGCGGACGGCCATCGGAATAGGTGAGGGTGGCATCCGCTTTTTCGGTGGTCATGCCCTCGCCGCGGTTTTTGGGGCGCTGGTACTCCGGGTTGCGGCGCACGGTATAGCGCTGGCTGTTCACCTCAAATTCCAGCTCCACAAAGGTGGGCGTTTTAGGGCCGGCATACTTGCAGCGCAGCATGGCGCCCTCGCGTACGCCGCCGCTGGAATGATCGTACAGCGCATATGTAATGGCATCGAACAGGGTGGTCTTGCCTGCGCCGGTATCGCCGGTGACAAGGTATAAGCCGCCCCTACCCAGCTTTGCCAGTTCCAGAACCGTCTCGGCGGCGTAGGGGCCAAAGGCCGAAAGAGTGAGCTTCAGCGGTCTCATGCGTCCTCGCCCTCCTTCCAGATCTCCTCAATGAGCTGCTGGCAGAATGCCGCCTGCTCCGCCGTCAGCGGCTGATTGTTCTGCAGCTGGTAGAACGCCGAGAAGTGGTCCAGCGGGGTGATGCTCTCGGCGCGTTCCGGTGCGGTGATCTCCTGATCTTCCCGGGTGCGGAGGTTATCGTAGTCCAGCCGCATCAGGTTGGGGTAGATCACCCGCAGGCGGGCCAGCGCGTCCGGCACGTCCTGCTCGTCGGTCAGGGTAATGTGCAGGTAGTCGTCCACCGCAGTACCGTCGTAATTGCGGCGGTCGGTCAGCTCCATGTAGCTGCCGCGCACTTCCCGCAGGTCGTGCTTCGGGGTAAGCGGCGCGGTGGTGATGGAAACTTTGCCCTTGAGACCGAACTCCACAAAGGTGGCGCTCTTGTGCTGGTCTGCTTCCGAAAAGGAGTATTTCAGCGGGGTGCCGCAATAGCGCACGGCATCGCGGCCCACCTTCTGGGGGCTGTGCAGGTGGCCCAGCGCC
>NZ_FMFG01000003.1:2506-14060 GCF_900066275.1 uncultured Faecalibacterium sp.
TGGCGGGCTTCAAAAAGGGCAGAAGGTACACGTCCAGCGTGCCGTACTCGTCGGTGAGGGGGATGGGCACCGGCGCACCGGAGAACACCGGGCTGACGTACACCCGGCTGTTTTGCAGCAGGGCCGCGCCGAAGGCAATGCGGTCGGCAGAGTCGTGGTTGCCGCTGATGGCGAACACGGGCAGCCTGCGTTCGGCCAGCTGGGTGAGGAACCAGTCTAGCAGGCGCACGGCTTCGGCAGGGGGAACGGGCTTATCGTAGAGGTCGCCCGCCAGCAGCACACCGTCCACGGGCGTTTTATCCAGCAGGGAAAGGATCTGTTCCAGAATGTACCGCTGGTCGTCCAGCATGGAGAACTCGCACACCCGCTTGCCCAGATGCAGGTCGGAAAGATGCAGAAAACGCAAACGGAAACACCGCCTTTTCAGAGTTTTCTTTATTATACAGCAGGGCGGGGGTGGGGGCAAGGAAAACTCCCCCAGTCATCGCTGCGCGATGCCAGCCCCCTCGGGGATGGGGCCTTTGGCAGTGCGGAAAAGCTTCCGGTTTTGCCAGAGGCTCCCTCTTTGAGGGAGCTGGCACGGCGCAAGCCGTGACTGAAGGAGTTCGCTTCCCTTAAATCAGAACATCTTCTCCCACGTTTCTTCGCCGACCACGCCGTCGGCGGTAAGGCCGCTGCGGCGCTGGAACCGCTGCACAGCCGCTGCCGTTGCTGCGCCGAACCTGCCGTCGGCGTTCAGCCGTTCACCCAGTGAATTGAGCTTCTGCTGCACCAGACGCACCGTGCCGCCGGAAGAGCCGCTGCGCAGGGCAATGCCGGGGTAGGGCACATGCAGGCCGTGCTTGGCCGTGTAGCGGGTGTAGAGCACGTTCCATGTGTTCGCGCCCACCTTGCCGTCCACATTCATCTTGTTTTTGAGTTGGAACTCCTTCACGGCGTTCTCGGTGGAAATGCCGAATTTTCCATCGGCCTTCAGCTCGCCGTACCATGTGCAGGCATCGCGTACACCGTTGAGCCAGGTCTGCACAAGAGCTACGTCCGGCCCGGAGGAGCCGCGCTGGAGCAGGGAATAATAAGCAGGAATCGCCATAATGATCACACGCTCCTTTCGCCACATGCTATGCGGCGAAAGCGCCGGGCGTTACCCCACAAGCACCACATCCTCCCGGCGGGCGGTGCGCTGCTGCACCCATTCCACCAGCCGGAGCCGGAGGATGTACTCCCCGCACACAAGGTCGTTTTCGGCGGGCCGGGCGTAGCTGCCGCAGGCAGAGCGGCACAGGCCCGGGTAGAGCACGCACCACCAGTTGCGGCCTTTTCCGGCACCGAGATCGATGCGCAAAGCGTCGTACCGCCCGGCGGGAAGAGTGCCGGAACCATAGCGCCGGGTGGCAAAGTACATATTTACCAGCTGCACCCGCACCGGCGTGCGGATGTTCAGCTGTGCCAGCGCGTGCCGGGCCGTGAGCTGCAGCTCAAATAGATGCTGCGCCGCCCAGGCGATCGCTTCCGGCTTGCTCTGTGCCGGGCAGGCGGTGTCCAGATAGGCAAGCACGGCATCCCGCACATGGAGCTTTGCGCTCTGGCTGGCAATGGAATCGCTCTCAGCCCGGATGTGCAGGCGCAGGGTGTCGGCGCACACCAGCGCCCCGGTGTCCAGCTGGGTGCGGCCCCATGCAAATGCCTGCCATGCGCCACACAGAGCAAGGGCGAGAAACAGGCCAAGGCAGAGCAGAACCATCTGAGAACGTGTAAGCATTCTGGATAACATAAAAACAGACCCTTCTTCTGGAAATGTTATCCAGAGGATGGGCCTGTTGGAGTAGATTTATTCTCTTAGTTCTTCAGCGACTGCATGGGGGCAGGCAGTCGGCCGCCGCGGTTGATGAACACGGACGGGTCGTGCTGGTTCACGGCCATGATGGGGCCATAGCCCAGCAGACCGCCAAAGTCCAGCACCTCGCCGGCCTTGCGGCCAATGGCGGGAATGACGCGCACGGCGGTGGTCTTGCTGTTCACCATGCCGATGGCGGCTTCGTCAGCGATCAGGGCGCTGATGACAGCCGGGGTGGTGTCGCCCGGGATGATGACCATATCGATGCCCACCGAGCAGACGGCGGTCATGGCTTCCAGCTTTTCAATGGTCAGGCAGCCGATCTCGGCGGCGTGGATCATGCCGGCGTCCTCGCTGACCGGGATGAAGGCACCGGACAGACCGCCCACATGGTTGGAGGCCATCACGCCGCCCTTCTTCACGGCATCGTTCAGCAGGGCCAGACAGGCGGTGGTGCCGCAGCAGCCGCAGGTCTCAAGGCCCATCTCTTCCAGAATGTTGGCCACGCTGTCGCCAATGGCGGGGGTAGGTGCCAGCGACAGGTCGATGATGCCGGCGGGCACGCCCAGAGCCTTGGAGGCAAGGTTTGCCACCAGCTGGCCCACGCGGGTGATCTTGAAGGCGGTGCGCTTGACCAGCTCTGCCACCTCGTCGATGGGGGCATCCTTGGGCAGGCGGGCCAGTGCGGCGCGCACAGCGCCGGGGCCGGAAACGCCCACGTGGATCTCACAGTCCGGCTCGCCGGGGCCGTGGAATGCACCGGCCATGAAGGGGTTGTCCTCCGGTGCGTTGCAGAATACCACCAGCTTTGCGGCACCGATGCACTGACGATCAGCCGTCAGCTCACTGGCCTTCTTGACAGCCTCGCCCATGAGCTTGACAGCGTCCATATTCAGTCCTGCCTTGGTGGCACCGATGTTCACCGAGCTGCACACGATGTCGGTCTCGGCCAGTGCGCGGGGAATGGACTCGATCAGGCGGCGGTCACCGGCAGAAAAGCCCTTGTGCACCAGAGCACTGTAGCCGCCCACAAAGTTTACACCCACCTTTTTACCGGCGGCATCCAGAGTTTTTGCAAACTCCACAGGGTCGGCATCCGGGCAGGCACCCAGCAGCATGGCGATGGGTGTGACACTGATGCGTTTGTTGATGATGGGAATACCGTACTCGGCACTGATATGCTCCACCGTGGGCACAAGGTTTGCGGCCTTGGTGGTGATCTTGTTATAGATGTTCTCGCACGCCTTCTTCGGGTCTGGGTCGATGCAGTCCAGCAGGCTGATGCCCATGGTGACGGTGCGCACGTCCAGATTGTCCTGAGTGAACATCTCGATGGTCTCGAGGATGTCACCGGTATTAAACATACTCATAGCTGTGTACTCCCTCCATCAGATGGTGTGCATGGCATCAAAAACTTCCTGACGGGTAACATTGATCTGCATGCCCATCTCGGCAGCCAGCGCGTCGGTGCGCTTGTGCAGCTCTTCGTGGCTCACATTGCAGTTGCTGATATCCACCAGCATGATCATGGCGAACATGCCCTGCAGGATGCTCTGGGTCACGTCCTCGATATTGATGTTCAGTTCGGTGCACAGACCGGCGACCTTGGCAACAACGCCCACGGTATCGTGACCAATGACGGTAATGAATGCTTTCATCGTTTCCACCCTCGTTTTCCTTTTGATGAACGGTGCCGCAAGCGTTCCGGCACACTCTTACTTTTCCAGTATAGCAGATTTGGCAAAATTTGAACACACTTTTTGTAAAAAAGAACAGACACGAGGGGAAAAAGACATTCTATCCCAAAAATTGGGTGCAATCTTTTACAGCTTGTGCTATACTTATAAATAATTTATTTCCCGGTTACGGGCTGAGAAGGAGCAAAATACTATGGAACAGCTTTTGAAGATCCTGGAAGACAATGCGCGGCTGCCCATTGAGGATATCGCCACGATGCTGAATAAATCCCCCGCCGAGGTGGCGGCCATGATCGATCTGGCCCGGGCGCAGGGCATCATCAAGGGCTACAAGACCCTTGTGGACTGGGAAAAGGCCGGGGTCAACCGTGTGGAGGCCGTCATCGAGCTGAACGTCAGCCCCAAGAAGAGCCGCGGCTTTGACGAGATCGCAGCCACCATTGCCGCCTTTGACGAGGTGGAGAGCGTGCTGCTGATGAGCGGCGGTTACGACCTGCAGCTGGTGATCAAGGGCCAGACCTTCCAGGAGATCGCCCTGTTCGTGGCAAAGCGCCTTTCTCCGCTGGACGATGTGCTGTCCACCGCCACCCATTTTGTGCTGCGCACCTATAAAAAGGAGGGCCGCCTGTATCAGGACGAAGAAATCGATGAAAGAGAGTGCACGGTGCTGTGATGGACTACGATAAACTGATCGCGCCTGCCGCTGAGGCCATGCGCCCCTCCGGCATCCGCAAATTTTTCGATCTGGCTGCCGAAATGCCCGAGTGCATCAGTCTGGGCGTGGGCGAGCCGGACTTTAAAACGCCATGGGCCGTGCGCGAAGCCGGCATTGAGAGTCTGGAGCATGGCCGCACCCGCTACACCTCCAACGCAGGCCTGAAGGAGCTGCGCGCCGAGGTGGCAAAGTATCTGGAGCGCCGCATGGGCCTGCACTACGACCCGCTGCACGAGGTGCTCATCACGGTGGGCGGCAGCGAAGCCATTGATATGTGCATCCGCACGCTGGTGCAGCCCGGGGACGAGGTCATCATCCCGGAGCCCTGCTTTGTGTGCTACGAGCCCATCACCACCCTGTCCGGCGGTGTGCCGGTGCATGTGGCCTGCCGTCAGGAGGACGAGTTCCGCCTGCGTGCCGATGCGCTGAAAGCAGCCATCACCCCCAAGACAAAGCTGCTCATCATGCCGTTTCCCAACAACCCCACCGGTGCGGTGATGGAGCGCGAGGATCTGGAAGCTGTAGCTGAGGTGCTGCGCGGTACCAACATCATGGTGCTCTCCGATGAAATTTATGCAGAGCTGAACTATGGCCTGCGGCCTCATGTTTCCATTGCCACCCTGCCCGGCATGGCCGAGCGCACCATCGTGGTGAACGGCTTCTCCAAGACTTACGCCATGACCGGTTGGCGTCTGGGCTATGCCTGCGGCCCGGCACCCATCATCCGGATCATGACCAAGATCCACCAGAGCGCCATCATGAGCGCCCCCACCACCAGCCAGTACGCCGCCATCACTGCTCTGAAGGAGTGCGACGGCGAGATCGACCGCATGCGCGACGAATACAATATGCGCCGCCGCCTTGTGGTGAAGTCCTTTAACGATATGGGCCTGACCTGCTTTGAGCCGCGCGGTGCGTTCTACGCCTTCCCCTGCATCAAGAGCACGGGCATGAGCAGTCAGGATTTCTGCACGAAGCTGCTGGAACAGAAGCATGTGGCCATCATCCCCGGCGACGCCTTTGGCGCTTCCGGCGAAGGCTACGCCCGCATTTCCTACGCCTACAGCGTGGAGCATCTGAAGGAAGCGCTCAAGCGCATCCGGGAATTCCTGCAGGAAAACGGCATCTATCACGGTATCTGAGGAGGAACAAATGGCAAGGCTGAACTGCGTGACCGTTCTGGCCCCCGCAAAGCTCAATCTGGCGCTGGACGTGGTGGGCCTTCTGCCGAGCGGCTACCATGATCTGGACATGACCATGCAGGCCATCACCCTGTACGAGCGGGTGGTGCTGTGCCGCAGCCCCTACCTGAACCTGCGTCTGCCGGGCAGTCTGGTGGCCCCCAATAACAAAAACACTGCCATCAAGGCAGCGCTGGCATTTTTTGACTACACCGGCCTTCTGGCGGGCGTGGACATCACAATCTATAAAAATACCCCGGTGCGGGCGGGCATGGCGGGCGGCAGTGCCGATGCTGCCGCTGTTCTGGTGGGCATGAACGAGCTGTACGGTGCGCACCTTTCCATGAGTGAGCTGTGCGCGCTGGGCGCAAAGATCGGTGCGGATGTGCCCTTTGCCCTGATGGGCGGCACCTGCCGGGTGCAGGGCGTGGGAGACTTCCTCAAGGCCCTGCCGCCGGTGCCGGAGTGCTGGTTCACGGTGGTGATGCCGGACTACGGCGTTTCCACCCCGGAGGCCTTTGCGGCCTACGACCGGGTGGGCAGCAGCATCCACCCGGACTGCGGAGCGCAGGAAGCCGCTATCCGTGCCGGAGATCTGGATGACCTTTGTGCCGCCGCCGGCAATGCGCTGGAAGAGTGCAGCGGAGCAAAGGATACCGGGGCCATCAAGGCCCTGCTGCGGGAGCATGGCGCTGTCACCGCCCTGATGACCGGCAGCGGTGCGGCGGTGTTCGGCGTATTCCGGGACGAAGGGGCCGCACGGGCTGCTGCACAGGCCGCAAAGCGGCGCTGGAAGCAGGTGTACGTGGCGCAGCCTGACCGCGGCGGCGCACGGGTGAGCCGATAAAAATGCATAGACCTCCTTCCCACGGGGCATACTGCCCGCAAAGGAAGGAGGTCTTTTTTGTGCAGACCTTTTATAAAATCTGTCTGATCTTAATGATCGTGGGCGGCATCAACTGGGGCCTTGTGGGGCTGTTCCAGTTCGATTTTGTGGGCTGGCTGCTGGGCGGCAGCGCATCCATCTGGTCGCGCATCGTGTTCACGCTGGTGGGCATTGCAGCCCTGTGCGGCATCCCGGGACTGTTTGCAGATGAAAGCTCTGAAAATTGAAAGCGGCCTCGCCCTCTCCGTCTTTGCTTCGCAAATCCACCTCTCCCAAAGGGAGAGGCCTTGGCATAAAGATGCACCTTTTGTGGATTGCCAAAGGCTCCCACTTTGGGGGAGCTGTCGAGCAACGCGAGACTGAGAGGGCGAGCTCGCTAAAACAAAAGCACCTGCGGTTGATCCTGCAGGTGCTTTTGCTTGTTGACTCAATTACTGCTTCCGTCCAAATCGTCCCAGCCTACCAGATCCGGCAGGGTGAGCGTCTCGTCGGAGCAGTGGGGGTGTGCACGCCGCTGGTCCTCGGCCATGGTGCGCACCACCTCGCGGGTGATCTCGCGGATGGCGGCGCAGTCCTCCGGCAGGTCGGTCTGGCTGCGGCCGGAGTGGGTAAACAGGATCTTACCCATGTGGCCCACCACCAGCGTCAGCGGCAGCTGCTGCGGAGCATTGCTGTTGTAGCGGTAGCCCTGCTCTTTGGCCGCTTTGTAGATGCGCTGGGCCGCAAAGCTCCAGCTCAGGATGCCGCGGGCCTGTTCTACGCCAAGGTAGCCGTACAGCACCCCCGGCGCGTCGCAGATGAGGGTGAAGGGAAACTCGGCCCCCTGTGTGGCCTTTGCCACCATGCGGGGCGAGGAACGCACCACGCAGGCCAGCCGCACGCCGCGCAGTCTGGGCAGGGTCTGCAGGTAGCGGGTCAGGTATTCCCGCGTGACAGGGTGGTCAAAGGCAGGCAGGAAGATCATGACAAGAGGGTGCTCCCCTTCGCACAGCTTGTAAAAATCATTGCCCGGTGTGGTGGGGGTATCAAAGGTGAAACGGGGGATGGAGGTGCCCACCAGATGTTCTGACTTCATGCCGCAATGCACATCCTTTCCATATTCAGGGAAATAAAAAAATCCACACACTGTCTCTGTTTTTGCAGAGGACAGCGGTGGATGGATTGCTATAAAAAGATCCCGCCCGGTCGTCTGCGGTCAATCAAACCTACCCTTACGGACAGGTGGGTGCCCTGTCTCCGGGTTCGCGCTTCCTCATCGAGCCTTCATGGTCGCCCCATGACGGGGAGGTCTGCAATCCACCGGGGAACTCCAAGCTCCCGTTGAATGATTAGTAGGATCATATAAACCGCAACAAATCGAGCCGGGCAGGAAGTTTTGCCGGGTAATTTGTCTGGAATTATTCTTCGATGTCGTACTCGTCGCTCAGGCGCTCTTCAAACAGCTTGCCCAGCTCCAGCAGCAGCTCGTCGTCGTCCACGACGTCCAGATACTCGCCTTCATCATCCTCGCCAACGCTCAGAATGACCAGCTGAGCATTCTCAGCTTCCTCTTCGGTCTCGGCGTATTCCACAGCAGCCAGATAATGCACACCCTTGTGGTCCAGCGCATCGATCACCTCAAATGTGATCTCGTTGCCGTCCTCATCCTCCAGGGTCATCAGGTCGGGCTGATCTTCTTCGGTATTAGGGTTCTTGATTTCGTCAGACATAGATATTGTCTCCTGTATCGTGTCATAAAACGGGCTGTTTGTGTGCCGCCCGCTTGGCCTGCATATAGTGTAGCGTTTTTTTGCCTGCTCGTCAAGATGCTTTTTCGCACAGAAATTGTGCAGCAAATTTTCACGCATTTGCTCTCGCACTCTGCGGCAGAATATGATATACTATCCTCTGAATCTTCTGTGCACGGTGTGCCGTGCAGGTTACTATAGAGTATGGAGCGTGGGCGGAAATGATGCATAAAAAAAGATGGGCGGCGTTTGTGCTGGCAGCGGCGCTGGCGCTGACGGGCTGCAGTGCCGGGAGCTTTCTGCACTTTGGCAAAGGCAGCGGCGGCAGTACAGTCCAGAAGATCGACCGCCCGGCAGTGGAATCGGCAGAGCTGCAGTTTGCCCACCCTGCGGCGGGGGACACCATTGCGGTGTTTGATACCTCGGCAGGCGTGTTCAAGGCGGTGCTTTTCCCGGACAAGGCCCCGCAGGCCTATGATAACTTTGCAGGCCTTGTGCAGGCAGGCTACTACAACGGCCTGACCTTCTCCCGCGTGGAGAGCGGCTTTGTGGTGGAAGCCGGGCAGGGGGCCGACGGCAGGGGCAGTACCATCTGGAACGGCAGCCGCTACCCGGCTGAGACCACCGACAGCCTGCACCATTATTCCGGTGCCCTGTGTATGGGCACCGATGCTTCCGGCGAGTGCGCCAGCGTTTTTTACGTGATGCAGACGCTGCCGGGAGACCAGTCGGTGACGCAGGAGCTTGTGGACCAGATGAACAGCGCGGGCTACCGCGCAGAGGTGGTTTCGGCCTATCAGACCGCCGGCGGCGCGCCTTATCTTGACTACACCGATACCGTGCTGGGGCAAGTGTACGAGGGCATGGACGTGGTGGATGCCATCGGCCAGACCGCCGTGGACGAAAACCAGAAGCCCCGTGAGGACATCACCATCAACAGCGTGAGCATTACGCAGTACGAATAAGAAAAAGGACACCGTCAGGTGTCCTTTTTCTTATATCTCTCCCGGGTGCTCCTTCCGCCATGCAAGATAATCGTCCAGAATGACCGTGGCGCTCACAGAGTCCAGAATTTCCTTCCGCTTTGTGCCAAAGGTGCCGCTCTCGTCCAGAATGTCGGCGGCGGCGCAGGTGGTCTGCCGCTCGTCCCACATGCGTACCGGCAGGCCGCTCCAGATCTCGACCGTTTTTGCCAGCTTGCGGCTCTTGGCGGCGCGCTCGCCATCGGTGCCGTCCATGTTCAGCGGCAGGCCGATCACGATCAGCTCGGCTCCGATCTCCTTGGCCACCTCGCATACCCGGGCGGCTACCTTGTTGCGGGCTTTCAGGGTGATCTGCGGGGTGATGGCCGTTGTAAGGAACTCGGTGCGGTCACAGGTGGCAAGGCCGGTGCGGCTGTCGCCGTAATCAACAGCTAAAATTTTCATACAGGCTTCCTCTCTTGTGTGGAAAAGTTTATCGGTTCAAGTGTACCACAGCTGCAGGCTAAAGGGTAGATAATAACACTTTTTTTGAGAGGATTTTCGTGTTACAATAAACACAGATCGTTTTTTTAGGAGGAAGTGCCCCATGCTCAAACTGGTTTTAGGCGGCTCCGGCAGCGGCAAAACGACGCTGCTCTATTCCCGCATCCGTGCCCGGGCCGAGGCAGGCCGGCGCAGCATCCTGCTGGTGCCGGAACAGTTCACTTCCAGCACGGAGGGCCGCATCTACCGGGAACTGGGCGATGCTCTTTCCGGCATGGTGGAAAGCTTTTCCTTCACGAGTCTGGCCGAGCGCATCCTCTCTGCCGAGGGCGGCGCGGCGGTGCAGACCCTTTCGGACGCGGGCCGCGCCGTGCTGGTGCGCCGCGCGCTGGAAGAGCTGCAGGATCATGTGCATTACTACTACCGCCACCGCCGCAGTGCGGCCTTCTGCCAGATGGCGGCCCAGACCATCGACGAGCTGAAAAGTGCCGGCCTTTCCGGCGCACAGCTGGCAGAGCTTGCGCCGGACTGCGGGCCGGAAAGCGGCAAGCTGAGCGAGCTGGCACTGATCTTTCAGGGGTACGAAACGCTGCTGGCGGGCACCGGCATGGACCCCGCCGACCGGCTGGAGCTGGCGGCTGACCGGCTGGAAGCCGCTCTTGCCCGGGGCGAACTGCCGGACTTTCTGCGGGAGCGGGAAGTGTTCATTGACGAGTTTGATACCTTCAACGCACCCAAAAAGCGGCTGATGGGCGCGATGCTGGCGGCGCTGCCCGCCGTCACGGTGGCCCTGTGCGACGACGGTGCGCCCATGGTGCCGGGGGATATGGGGCTTTTTTCCGGCGCAAAGCAGGTGGCCGCACAGCTGCGGCAGCTGGCCCGCAAAAACGGTGCTGATGCGGCAGTGCCGGAGCTGCTGCGCCGCGACCTGCGCCATAAGGATGCGCCCGGCCTTGCGGCTGTGACAGAGCTTTTGGAGACTGGCACCTGTGAGGTGCCGCCCGCTGCGCCGGAGGTGCGGCTGTTTGCCGCTGCCAGCCGGGAAGAGGAAGCCCGCTGCACCGCTGCGGCCATCCGCCGCCTGATGCGGCAGGGCGTGCGCTGCGGCAAAATGGCCGTGGTCTGCCGCAATATCCCGGATTACCGTGCGGCCATCCGGTACGAGTTCCGCATGGCAGATATCCCGCTTTACTGCGATGAACCCACCACCCCGGAGTTCAGCGCCCCGGCTACGGCGGTGCGTGCACTGCTGGCACTGCTGCGCGGTGCGGATATGACCGAAAACCTGACCATTCTTGCCAAGACCGGCCTGTGCGCTCTGACCGAGCCGCAGGTCTGCGCGCTGGAAAACTATGCCTATACCTGGTCACCCAATGCGGCGGCATGGCGCACAAAATTTGAGAAAAGCCCCAAGGGCTTCGGCGAAAATGAACTGTCCGATGAGGATGCAAAAACGCTGGAGGATGCCGAGACTGCCCGCCAGCTGCTGGTAACAGCCGTGGACGAACTGCGCAGCAAGGTGCGGGGCGGCAGCGCCGAACAGATCAGCCGGGAACTGTATTTCTGCCTGAAAAAGCTGGGTGCAGAAGAGCAGCAGGCAGCGCTGGTGGAAGCCGTCCGCACTGCCCGGGGCATCCCGGCGGCAGAGGAAGCGGCCCGCGAGTGGAACGTGGTGATGCAGCTGCTCAACGAGATGGCCCACCTGCTGGGCGGGCAGGGTGTGACCCTTGCAGAATATGAGGACCTGTTCAGCCTGCTGCTGCGCTCTTCGGACCTTGGGCATATCCCGCAGACGCTGGATGCTGTGGTGCTGGCAAGCGCGGGCAAAATGCGTCTGGACGCGCCGGACTATGTGTTCGTGCTGGGCCTTGCGGAGGGCGAATTTCCCTGTGCACCGTCCGAGACGGGCCTTCTGACCCACGCCGACCGCGATGTTCTGATGGCAAAGCAGATCGATCTGCCGGACTGCTTTGAGAACCGCGTGGTGCGCGAGCAGGTGTGCGTTTACAAAGCCCTCACCGCACCGGCAAAGGGGTTGTGGCTCAGCT
>NZ_FMFG01000003.1:14360-17837 GCF_900066275.1 uncultured Faecalibacterium sp.
GGTGAACGATCTGTCTGCGCTGAGCGGCCTGCTGGGGCAGCGGCTGCGCATCTCGCCCAGCCAGCTGGAAAAATACTATACCTGCCGGTATGGCTATTTTTTGCAGTATGTGCTGGGCCTGAAGCCCCGCAGACGGGCCGAGCTTTCTGCCGACCAGAGCGGCACCCTGATGCACTGGGTGCTGCAGATGGCGCTGGACCCGCACCCGGATGCGGATAATCCCTGCGCCGGGCTGGCCCCATTTCTGGAGCTGGACGATGATGCCATGGCAGGCCTTGCCGGCCTGCTGGTGGACGAATATGCAAAGCGTTATCTGCCGGAGGATACGGCCCGGTTCGCCTACCTGCTCTCCCGCCTCAAAAAGAGCATGACCGGCCTTTTGTGCTATCTGCGGGACGAACAGAAGCAGTCCTGCTTCCACCCGGCAGCCTGCGAGCTGCGCATCGGCTCCGGGGAGGACGCCGTGCCCGGGCAGGTGTATCATCTCTCGGACGGGCGCACCGTGCAGCTGGTGGGCACGGTGGATCGTGCCGACGAGTGGGTGGAGGAAAACGGCACCCGCTGGGTGCGGGTGGTGGACTATAAGACCGGCACCAAAAAACTGAACCTGAAAGAGGTATACTGTGGGCTGGACTGCCAGATGCTTTTGTATCTGTTCAGCCTGACGCGGGATAAGAGCGGCCGCTTTACCGGTGCGGAACCGGCAGGCGTGCTGTATCTGCTGGCAGACCCGGCCCCCAAGACCACCAACCGCCAGCAGGCACAGCAGGACGTGCAGTACGAGCTGGACGGCCTTGTGAGGGACGAGCAGAAGGTGTTCGATGCCATGGATGCGGATGAGACGGGCCGCTACCTGCCCTTTGGCTACCGCAACGGTGTACCCAGCCCCAGCCAGAAGGATAAGCGTGCCGATATTGCAAAGCTCAACCGCATCCAGCTGCATCTGGATGATCTTGTCACCCAGATGGGCCAGCAGCTTTACGATGGGCAGATCGCTGCGGAACCGCTGGTGGCCGGGGCGGGCAGGAACCCCTGCGTCTGGTGCGACTACAGCTTTATCTGCTGCCACGAGACCGGCATCGGCGAACGGGCACTGGAAGCCCCGGCCAAGCCCTTTGAGCCGGAAGAAGCCGACGACGGAAAGGAAGGTGAGCAGGCATGAGTGAGCCCAAATGGACTCCGGCCCAGCGCGCTGCTATTGAGGACCGGGGTGGTGCGCTGCTGGTGAGCGCAGCGGCGGGCAGCGGCAAAACGGCCGTGCTGACCGAACGCGCGGTGCGGCTCATCACCGATCCGGACCACCCGGTGGATGCGGACAAACTGCTCATCGTCACCTTTACCAATGCGGCGGCGGCAGAGCTGCGGGCACGCATCGGGCAGGCACTGCTGCGGCTCAGCCAGCAGCAGCCCCACAACACGAGCCTGCGCCGCCAGCGGATGCTTTTGCAGCGCGCACCCATCTGCACCATTGACGCGTTCTGTCTGGACCTGCTGCACAAGCACTTTCAGGCACTGGACATCCCGCCGGATTTTGCCCCGGCAGACCCAGGCAGCGTGGAGGTGCTGCGGGCTTCGGCGCTGGCCGAAACGCTGGAAAATGCCTACCGCGACCCGGACTTCTGTGCCTTTGCAGACCTTTACGGAAAGGGCCGCACCGATCAGGCCGCAGGCAATACCATCCTGCATGTGTACGATTTTCTGCGCGCTCTGCCGGACTACGACCGCAGGCTGGACGAATATCTGACACCATGGCAGCGGGAAAACGGCTTTGCTTTTACCTGCTGGCATGACCTGCTGCTGGCGGAAGCGGCCCGCTGCGCAAAGGCCGCGCGGGAACTGCTGACGGCAGCACTGTCAGACTGTAAGGAAGATTTTGTCCTTGCACAGGCACAGGCCGAGGAAAAAGGCAAGACCGCTGCTTCCAAGGCAAAGGCCGTGGCCGGTGTCAACGATAAATTTGCAGAGCCGCTCTCCCGGCTGGAAAGCGCCGCCGCCCTGCTGGGCGAGGTGGAACGGCTGGCTGCGGCAGGGCAGTGGACACCGCTGTACGATAAGCTGACACCCTATGTGCTGGGCATGGAGGAGATACCCGGCTTCAAGGGCATGAAAAAACGGCTGACCGGCGATCATAAGGCGGCGGTCAGGACCCGCGCAGACGAAGCCGCCAAGCTGTTTGAGCACATTACGGAGCTTGTCTCCTGCAGCGAGGAGGAAGCCGAAGCGGACCGCAGAGCGGCCCTGCCCCGGCTACGGGCGCTGTTTGCCGCCGTGCGGGATTTTGATGCCCGCTTCTCGGCAAAGAAAAAGGAGCGCAAGCTGCTGGAATTCAGCGATTTTGAGCATCAGGTCCTGCGGCTGCTGCGCACACCGGATGGCGTGTGCACCCCGCTGTGCCAGAGCATCCGGCAGAGCTATGCCGCCGTGATGGTGGACGAATATCAGGACACGAACGCTTTGCAGGATGCCATTTACCGCTGCCTTGCTTCCCCGGCGGGGGACGACCTGTTTCTGGTAGGCGACCTGAAACAGAGCATCTACCGCTTCCGGCAGGCCGACCCCAGCATCTTCCGGACGAAGCTGGATGTCTGGGCCCCTCTGCCCAGCGGCACTGCCCGCCCCCGCCCGGAGGAGGGTACGGCAGGCGGAAACGCTCTGCTGGCGCTGGATGCGAACTTCCGCTCCGCCCCGCAGGTGGTGGCAGGCATCAACTTTATCTTTGAACAGCTCATGACACCCCAGCTAGGCGATACCGCCTATGGCGACGGCCAGCGGCTGGTGTGCGGTGCACCCGGCGAATACGCCGGCAGCGTGGAAGCGCACTTCCTGCCCGACGACACCGCTGAGACCGACGCGGCGTGGATCGCCCAGCGCGTTGAAGAACTGGTGAAAAACGGCGAACCAGTGCGGGACGGCAGCTCCACCCGCCCGGTGCAGTACGAGGATTGCTGCATCCTGCTGGCGGCGCGCGGCGACTTCCTCGCTTATGAGGAGGCGCTCACGGCCCGGGGCATCCCGGTGTATGCGGATGCGCGCGAAAACTTGATGGAAGCAGCGCACATCCGGCCGCTGATCTCGCTTTTGAAGGTCATCGACAACCCGGCGCAGGATATCTACCTTGCCGCCGCCATGCTGGGGCCGATGTTCGGCTTTACGGACGACGACCTTGTACGCCTGCGTGCCCAGAGCGCCGCAATGCAGAAAAAGGCGCAGGAGGAACAGGGCGCGAAGGAAACGGGCAAAAGGGCTTCCCGCATGAGTCTGTACGGCGCAGTGCTGCAGGTGGTGCAGAATGATGATGAAACGCCGTTCACCCGAAAGGTGAAAGACTTTTATGACCGACTCACCGCACTGCGGCGCATGGCCCGCAGTGCCCCGGCAGAACAGCTGCTGGAAGAGATCTTTGTCTCCACCGGCTATCTTGCTGCGCTGGGCGTACTGGAAAACGGTGCGCACCGCCGGGAAGATGCCCGGCGCTTT
>NZ_FMFG01000003.1:18136-21744 GCF_900066275.1 uncultured Faecalibacterium sp.
CGGGCCTGCGCCTGCGCCCGGAACAGGGCGAGAGCATGTACAAGACTGCAGCCTACGCAGCCCTTGCCAGCGTCCATGCGCAGGAAACGCGCAGCGAGCAGATGCGCCTTTTATATGTGGCGCTCACCCGTGCACAGGATAAGCTGATCCTCACGGTGCCGCTGGGCATGACCAAGACCGGCAATCCCTTTGCCAAGGCGGCAGCATTCCTTGCTGCGGGCGCGGGAGAAACGCTGAACCAGCAGGCGGGCAGCTTTGCCGACTGGCTGCGTGCAGCGCTGCTGGTGCATCCCTTCGGCGGACCGCTGCGGCGGCTGGCAGGAGATCTGGAACTGCCCTTTGTGTTTACGGAAAGTGAGATCATGGTCACGGTGCAGGAAGCTCAGCCGGAGCCGGAAACACCGGAACAGGAACCGGAAGCGGCAGAGCCTGTCCCGGCAGACCCGGCATTGGTGGCTCAGCTGCAGGAGGGCTTTGCATGGCGGTATCCGGCGGCAAAACTGGCTGCGGTGCCCGCCAAGGTCAGCGTGACCAGCATCGTGCACAAGGCCGAGCAGACCACGCTGGAACGCCCTGCTTTCCTCTCCAAAGACGGCCTGACTGCCGCCGAGATGGGCACGGCTCTGCACGCTTTTCTGGAACATGCGGACTTTGCCTCCCTTGCTGCTGCCAAAGCGGCGGGCACGCTGGAGGAAGCCATCCTTGCAGAGCGCCAGCGGCAGGTGGACACCCGGCTGGTGGCCCCGGAAATTGCGGAAAAACTCAATGCAGGCCGCATCCGCCGCTTTGCCGAGAGCGAAGCCTTTGCAAAGATCTGCGCAGCCGAAAAGGTGCTGCGGGAGCTGGCCTTCATCACGGCGCTGCCCGCGTCGGCCGTGCTGACGGCACAGGGAGCTTCCGCGCAGGAAGCCGCCGCCGTGCAGGATGAGCAGGTGCTGGTGCAGGGCATTGCAGACCTTGTGCTGGTGTTCCCGGATCATCTGGAACTGCTGGATTACAAGACCGACCGCCGCAAGACCGAAGCGGACTTCCTGAGCGCCTACCGCCCGCAGCTGAACCTCTATGCTCTTGCCATCGATAAGCGCTTTGCGCCGAAGAAGGTAACGTATAAGGGCATCTACTCGCTGGAGCTGGGGAGGCTGATCGAAGCGTAGGAGAACGTCGGTGCCGCCCACTCCGGCCTGCTTCCGCTCGCCAGTCCATCCAGCGTGAGAAGCCCTCGCACTTCCCGTTAAGGCTTTTTGGTCGATTTTAATTGCAGCCTACACTTTAGACCATGGCTTCGCGTCATCCTGCCGGAGTGGGCGGCACCGATGCCCGGGCAGATGCTGCTCCCTGATGGCCTGCCTTTCGGAAAAGTCATATTTTTCCCGCAAAACGCATAAAAAGTGCTTGACAGCGCTTTCTGCCTGTGGTAGAATAACCGAGTAAAGAAAGCAGCTACGGCCTGTGCCGCGCTCGCCTTGCGAGGGAAAGATCCCCCGGGCTATACCTGAAGGCAGTTCATTATGAGTGGACTGCAGCTTTGAGTGAATTTTTGCGCGGCTGTCCTGAAAATGGGCGGCCGCGTTTTCTATGCCAAATATTGCAACAAAATGGATTTTGTTTGGAGGTGCATTCATTATCGCTACCGCTGGAAAGTCGAAGGAACTGGAGATCAACGGTCAGATCCGTGACCGTGAGGTCCGTCTGATCGGTGCAGACGGCGAGCAGAAGGGCGTTGTGTCCATTCAGGTGGCCATGCGCGCTGCTGAAGATGCTGGTCTGGATCTGGTCAAGATCGCACCGCAGGCTGTTCCGCCTGTGTGCAAGGTGCTGGATTACGGCAAGTACCGTTTTGAACAGCAGAAGAAGGAGAAGGAAGCCAAGAAGAACCAGAAGGTGGTCGAAGTTAAAGAGACCCGCCTTTCGCTCAACATTGACACCAACGACTTCAATACCAAGCTGAACCAGACTGCCAAGTTCCTGGCAGCTGGCCACAAGGTTAAGGTTTCGATCCGCTTCCGCGGCCGTGAAATGGCGCACAGTGCTCTGGGCGCAGACGTGCTGAAACGTTTTGCCGAGGCTCTGCCTCAGGCATCCACCGATAAGCCGCCGGTGCTCGAGGGCCGCACGATGTCCATTCTGCTGATCCCGAAACCCAATAAGGACTAATTTTAGGAGGAAACTAAAATGGCTAAGATGAAACTGAAGACGCACTCCGGCGCTAAGAAGCGCTTTAAGCTGACCAAGAACGGCAAGATCAAGCGCGGCCACGCATTCCGCAGCCACATCCTGACCAAGAAGACCACCAAGCTGACCCGTGGCTACCGTCAGCCCAGCTACGTTGATAAGACCAACGCAGCTACCATCAAGAGCATGCTGCCCTACGCCTAAGAGCGAGCCGCAGGCAAACACATTCTATTGAGACAACTAAAGGAGATATAAAAAATGGCACGTATCAAGGGCGCAACCATGACTCACAAACGTCGTAAGAAGATGCTGAAGCTGGCCAAGGGCTTCTACGGCTGCAAGAGCAAGCACTTTAAGATGGCCAAGCAGCAGGTCATGAAGAGCGGCAACTACGCTCTGGCTGGCCGCCGCATGAAGAAGCGTCAGTTCCGCAACCTGTGGATCTGCCGCATCAACAACGCAGTTCGTCCTCTGGGCATGAACTACTCCACCTTCATGGCTGGTCTGAAGAAGGCTGGCATCGAGCTGAACCGCAAGATGCTGTCTGAGATGGCTATTAACGATCCCAAGAGCTTTGCAGCTCTGGTCGAGACCGTCAAGAACGCCTGATTAGGAACTTGAATCGTGACGCCCGCGCGTATACGCGGGCGTCCGTTTTGTATCCGGGGTTCTTACGGCAGGGGAACATGTTTTTCAGGGCAGCGCCCTGCCGCAGGAACGCTTTGTGGCAGACGCTGCCCTTTTTGCATTTTTTGAACAAGACGGCAGACTACTTTTTGAACGACAGTACAGCGAAAGGTTGAATACACACGATGGACGAAAAAATCACCAGCCGGGAAAACGCAAAGATCAAATACGCCTGCCGCCTTTCTTCCAGCGCGGCATTCCGCCGCAGCGAGGGCCGCTTTCTGGCCGAGGGCCGCAAGCTCTGCCCGGAGCTTGCCCGCGGTGCGCAGCTGGAGACCTTATTTTATACGGAGAGCGCTATGGCAAAGTGCCCGGAGCTTGCCGGGCTGCCCGGTGAACACTACCTTGTGGAAGACCATGTGGCCGATAAGCTGGCCGATGTGGGCACCCATCAGGGAGTGTTCGGCGTGTTCCGCACCCCGGTGCACACACTGGACGAAGTGAAGGCCGGCGGGCGGTATCTGGCACTGGAACGGGTGCAGGACCCCGGCAATGTGGGCACCCTGCTGCGCTCTGCTGCGGCCTTTGGCTTTGACGGTGTGATCCTGAGCGACGGCTGTGCCAGTGTGTATGCCCCCAAGACCCTGCGCGCTTCCATGGGAGCCGCTGTGCGCATCCCGGTGATCGAAGCCGGTGCCATGCCCGATGCCATCACCCAGCTGCGCGCAAAGGGGATCACCTGCCTTGCGGCTGCGCTGTACAAGTCCCAGCCGCTGAGCGCGGCGCAGGCAAGCTGCCCCGGCGGCGTC
>NZ_FMFG01000003.1:22038-33294 GCF_900066275.1 uncultured Faecalibacterium sp.
CCCGGCCAGCGTTCACGCGGGCCGTGTGCTGGATGCCTTTGGCGGTGCACAGGAAGCATGGGAAGCCCGCGATACGGCAGAATTTCGTCTTGCAGCGGGAGAGGCAGCAGCTCTGCGGGCGCAGCAGCTGGCCCCGGAACAGTACCACCCGCTGGTGATGCGGTGCGATGATCTGGGTGTGCGCATCCTGCCGTTTGACGATCCGGACTATCCGCTGGCGTTTTCCCGCATCCCGGATATGCCGCTGGTGCTCTACTGCACCGGCGATCCGCTCTGGCTCAACGAGCCGGGCGCGGTGGGCATCGTGGGCAGCCGCAAGCCTACCGAATACGGCCTGAACGCAGCGGCGGACATTGGCGGGGAACTGGCCCAAAGCGGCGCTTTGATCGTCAGCGGCCTTGCGGACGGGCTGGACAGCGCCGGGCACCGCGCTGCTGTCAAAAACAACTGCCCTACCATTGCTGTGATGGGCGTGCCCATCGACCGCACCTATCCTGCGGCCAATGTGGTGCTGCGGCACAAGATCGAGCAGAAGGGCTGCGTGATCAGTGAGTACCCGCCCCGCAGTGAGGGCGTTGGCCCAAATGGATTTTTGCAGCGCAACCGGCTCATTGCGGCGCTCAGCTCTGCATTGCTGGTGGTGGAAGCGCAGGAAAAAAGCGGCACCATGTCCACCGTGTCTCACGCCGAACGCTATGGCAAGCCGGTGTTCGCGGTGCCAGGCAGCATCTACTCGCCCAATTCCGCAGGCACAAACGGCCTTTTGCGGGACGGCAGAGCACGTGCCGTGTGTTCTGCTGCTGACCTGCTTGGCCCGCTGGGCCTGCACCGGCAGAGCGCAGCGGCGGTGACGGCAAAGCAGCCGGAGCCTCTGAGCGAGAACGAGCGGAAGGTGCTTTCCTGCATCGGGCCGCAGCCCCTTGGCATTGAGGAGCTTTGCGTGCGCAGCGGCCTGCCTACAGCGATGCTGCTGGGCACCCTGATGAAGCTGGAGCTTTCCGGCCGGGTGCTGTGCATGCCGGGCAAGCGGTATGTGATAAAATAGTATAATTTCTGCTGGCGCAGCACACAACAGCTGTGGTATGATATAAAAATAGAGAATCCCGTACTGTGCAGTTGCACGGTGCGTTCCTGATAGAGAAGAAAGAAAATTTGAAATGGGAGTAAACTCGAATGGCGAAACTGGTTATCGTGGAGTCGCCTGCTAAGGCGAAAACCATTGGCAAGTATCTGGGCGATGATTACGAGGTCACCGCAAGCATGGGCCATATCCGTGACCTGCCCGCTTCCCAGCTGGGCATCGATGTGGAGCACGGCTATGCCCCACAGTACATCAGCATCAAAGGCAAGGAAAAGCTCATCAAGGAATTGAAGAGCAAGGCCAAACACGCAGACGGCGTGCTGCTGGCAACCGACCCGGACCGTGAGGGCGAAGCCATCAGCTGGCATCTGGCAAACATTCTGGGGCTGGACCCCCACGAGCCGAACCGTGTGACCTTTGACGAGATCACCAAAAAGGGCGTGAAGGAGGGCATGGCCCATCCCCGCGCCATCGACGAAGATCTGTTCAACGCACAGCAGGCCCGCCGTGTGCTGGACCGTCTGGTGGGCTACAAGCTCAGCCCGTTCCTCTGGCGCAAGGTGCGCCGGGGCCTTTCCGCAGGCCGCGTGCAGAGCGTGGCCGTGCGCCTGATCGATGACCGCGAAAAGGAGATCGAGAGCTTCAAGCCCGACGAATACTGGAACGTGGATGCCACCCTCGGCGCAGGCCACAAGAGTTTTACCGCCCGGCTGGCCACCGATGCCAGCGGCAAAAAGCTGCTGCCCAAAAGCGAAGCCGAGGCCCGCGCCATTGAAAAGGGTCTGGAAGGGGCCGAGTACGTGGTGGCAGAGCTGAAAAAGGGCAAGCGGGCAAAGCAGCCCACTCCGGCCTTCATCACCAGTACCCTGCAGCAGGAGGCATCCCGCCGCTTGGGCTTTACGGCCACCCGCACCATGCGCGCTGCCCAGACCCTGTACGAAGGCGTGGACATTGCAGGCCACGGCACCATGGGTCTGATCACCTACATGCGTACCGACAGCCTGCGCATCTCGGATGAAGCCGTTGCCGCCGCAAAGGAATATATCGCAGGGGCCTACGGTGAAGCCTATATCTGCCCCTACAAGCGCACATGGAAGACCAAGAGCGCCACTGCCGCACAGGATGCCCACGAGGCCATCCGTCCCTCGGTGCCGTCCCTGACACCGGACGAGGTGGACAAGAGCATCAGCGGCGACACAGCAAAGCTCTACCGCATGATCTGGAGCCGCTTCATGGCCAGCCAGATGGCAGACTGCCAGCAGGACACCGTGTCCGTCACGGTCAGCGCGGCGGACTACCGTTTCAAGGCCAGCGGCTATACCGTTACCTTTGACGGCTTCACCGTCCTGTACGAGGAAGCCACCGACGAAAAGGAAAAGAAGGAGACCGCCCTGCCTCCGCTGGAGCAGGGTCAGGTGCTGAAGCTGCGCGACCTGAAGAGCGAGCAGAAGTTCACCCAGCCGCCCGCCCGCTACACCGAAGCGACCCTCATCAAGGCACTGGAAGAAAACGGCATCGGTCGTCCTTCCACCTACGCACCCATTATCACCACCATCATCGACCGCGGCTATGTGGAGCGCGACCAGAAAAAGCTCAAGCCCACCCTGCTGGGCCGGGCGGTGGATGGCCTGATGCTGGAGCAGTTCCCCCACATCGTGGATGTGGACTTCTCCGCCCAGATGGAAAAGAATCTGGATAAGATCGAGAGCGGCAAGGCCGACTGGCACAAGACGGTGGATGACTTCTACCAGGGCTTTGCGGCAAGCCTCGAGCAGGCCGAAAAGAACATGGAAGGCAAGAAGGTCAAGGTGCCGGATGAGCCTTCCAGTGAGGTATGCGACCTGTGCGGCCGGCCCATGGTCATCAAGGTGGGCAAGTACGGCAAGTTTTTGGCCTGCAGCGGCTTCCCGGAGTGCCGGGGCACAAAGCGGCTGGTCAAGGATACCGGCGGCATCTGCCCCAAGTGCGGCAAAGGCCGTATGCTGGAGCGCAAAAGCTCCAAGGGCCGCATCTATTATGGCTGCGAGCGCTACCCGGACTGCGACTTTATGACATGGGACATGCCGGTGCCCACCAAGTGCCCCAAGTGCGGCAGCACCATGTTCCGCAAAGGCTCCAAGCTGTATTGCGCAAAGGAAGGCTGCGGCTACGAGATGCCGGTGCCGAAAAAGGACTAAAAGGATAAAACTATGAACTATAAAGTAACCGTGCTGGGCGCTGGTCTTGCGGGCTGTGAAGCCGCCCTCTGGCTGGCGGGCAAGGGCGTACAGGTAGACCTGTACGAACAGAAGCCCGTGCATTTTTCGCCCGCACACAAAAGCGCAGGCTTTGCAGAGCTGATCTGCTCCAATAGCTTGAAAGCTGAGCGGCTGGACTCTGCTTCCGGCCTGCTGAAGGAAGAAATGCGCCGGATGGGCAGCCAGCTGTTGACCGCCGCCGAGACAGCCCGCGTGGCCGCTGGCGGTGCGCTGGCGGTGGACCGCGACGCATTCAGCGCCGAAGTGACCCGCATGGTGGAAAGCTGTGAAAATATCACCGTCCACCGGGAGCAGGTGGAGCACATCGATGCATCTGCCCCCATTCTGGTGGCTACCGGCCCATTGACCGACGGCGCACTGGCCGATGAGATCGGGGCCTTGACCGGGGACGAGCGGCTGCACTTCTACGATGCTGTGGCCCCCATCGTCACCGCCGAAAGTCTGGACTACAACAAGGTGTTTGCCGCCTCCCGCTATGACCGGGGCGAGGCCGACTACCTGAACTGCCCTTTCAACAAGGAAGAGTACGAGAAATTCCACGCGGCTCTCGCGTCTGCCGAGCGCGCCCCGCTGCACGACTTTGACACCGGGGCCGAGCAGTCTGCTCAGCCCGACCCGGATGCCCACGGCAAAAAGGCCGATACCGTCACGGTCTACGAGGGCTGTATGCCCATCGAAATTATGGCCGCCCGGGGTGCCGACACCATGCGCTTCGGCCCGCTGCGCCCGGTGGGCCTTGTGAATCCCAACACCGGCCACCGTCCGTGGGCCAATGTACAGCTGCGGGCCGAAAATAAGGAGCGCACCCTGTATAACATCGTGGGCTTCCAGACCAACCTCAAGTGGGGCGAACAGAAGCGGGTGTTCAGCATGATCCCCGGGCTGGAAAATGCCGAGTTCGTGCGGTACGGTGTCATGCACCGCAACACCTTTCTCGATGCGCCCCGGGTGCTCAGCGCCCAGCTGTGCCTGAAAGAACACCCCAATGTGTTCTTTGCAGGGCAGATCACCGGCTTTGAGGGCTATATGGAAAGCGCTGCCTGCGGCCTGCTGGCGGCCCGCAGCCTGTATGCTCGGCTGGAAGGCAAAGAGCTGCCCGCCCCGCCTGTGGATACCATGTGCGGTGCGCTGGTGCAGTACCTGACCACCGAGAACAAGCACTTCCAGCCCATGGGCGCAAATATGGGCATCCTTCCTCCGCTGCCGGAGGAGAGCCGCCCGCGGGACAAGCGCCTGCGTTACATGGCACAGGCTCAGCGCGCTGTTGCCAGCTTCCAGCACTGGCTGGATGAAACTTCTCTTTAAGAAGGGAGAAAAGCTATGAAGATTATCGTGGACATGATGGGCGGAGACAACGCCCCTCTGGCGGTGCTGGAGGGTGCCGCACAGGCCGTGAAAGAGTACGGCGTCACCGTCGTAGGTGTGGGCGACGAAGCGCTGGTGCGCAAGACCGCACAGGAGAACAGCATCCCGCTGGATGGCATTGAGCTGGTGAACTGCACCGAGGTCATCGACATGTGCGATGAGCCTGCCCGCGCCATCCGCCAGAAGAAGGATTCCTCCATCGTGGTGGGCCTGAACATGCTGAAAGACGGCAAGGGCGATGCCTTTGTTTCCGCCGGCAGCACCGGTGCGCTGCATGTGGGCGCAAGCCTGATCGTGCGCACCCTCAAGGGCATCAAGCGCCCGGCTCTGGCTACCATGGTGCCCGCCAAAAAGCAGGCTTATCTGCTGCTGGACTGTGGTGCCAATGTGGAGTGCCGCCCCGAGATGCTGGCAGCTTTTGCCGTGATGGGCAGCTGCTATGTGAACAAGGTGGAAGGCCGCTGCAGCCCCAGCGTGGCGCTGGCCAACAACGGTGCCGAGGAGAGCAAGGGCACCCCCATGCTCAAGGAAGCCCACCAGCTGCTCAAGACCACCCCCGGCATCCGCTTTGTGGGCAACATCGAGCCCCGCGATGTGCCGGGTGGCGAAGTGGACGTTGTGGTGTGCGACGGCTTTACCGGCAATGTGATCCTCAAGCTGACCGAGGGCGTGGCAAAAATGCTGCTGGGCATGCTGAAGCAAATGTTCCTCGCAAACCTCGGCGGCAAGCTGGCCTACCTGCTGCTCAAGGGCAGCGTGGCAGACCTGAAGCACCAGATGGACAGCGAGGAGTACGGCGGCGCACCCTTCCTGGGGGCCAAGCAGCCGGTCATCAAGGCCCACGGCTCTTCCAAGGCCAAGGGCATCAAGAACGCCATCCGTCAGGCAAAGATCTGCGTGGAGAACGATCTGTGCGGCACCATGCAGTCTGCGCTGGACGAGCTGGCTGTGGCACAGAAAACTGAGGAATAAGGGAAGCGGGCTTGCCCTCTCCGTCATTGCTTCGCAATGCCACCTCTCCCAGGGTGAGAGGCTTTGGCAGTTCGTGCAGACTGCATCGATTTGCCAAGGGCTCCCCCTTTGGGGGAGCTGGCGAACGGACGTGAGCCTGAGAGGGCGAGGATGCTGACCATCAATAAGGGAGCTAAAACATATGAGCCATCAGTTGGAAACAATTATTGGTTATAAGTTCAAAAACCCGGAGCTGCTGGAGATCGCGCTCACCCATACCAGCTATGCCAACGAGAGCCGCACCCCGGTCAAGCACAACGAGCGGCTGGAATTTCTGGGCGACAGCGTGCTGCAGATCGTCTCGGCAGATTATCTGTTCCACGCCTATGCCGACCGGCCGGAGGGCGATTTGACCCGCATCCGCGCCAGCCTTGTCAGCGAGGGTGCACTGTTCCAGTTCGCGCAGGAGATCGATCTGGGCGAGTACCTGCGCCTTGGCCGCGGCGAAGAGCGCTGCGGCGGACGCAACCGCCCCAGCGTTGTGTCCGATGCGTTTGAAGCGCTGATCGCGGCTTTGTATCTGGATGGCGGCATGGATGTGGCCCGCAGCTTCATCCTGCCCTTTATCACCGAGGGCAAGCACGCCGAGGCTGACTATAAGACCCGCCTGCAGGAGATCGTGCAGCAGAACCCGGAAGAGCGGTTGAGCTATGTAGTAGAAAGCGAGTCCGGCCCGGATCACGACAAGCATTTCGTGGTGGCTGTGCGGTTCAACTCTGACCGCGTGGCCCGTGGCGAAGGCCGCAGCAAAAAGGCCGCTGAGCAGTGCGCAGCAAAAGAAGCGCTCAAGCTGCTGGGCGTGATAAAGGAAAAGTAAATGGTATTCAAGGAACTGGAGATCCAGGGCTTCAAGAGCTTTCCCGATAAAGTCAAAATTCGGTTCGACGCAGGCGTTACCGGCGTGGTGGGTCCCAACGGCTCCGGCAAGTCGAACCTTTCGGACGCAGTGCGCTGGGTGCTGGGCGAGACCAGCTCCCGCCAGCTGCGCGCGGCAGGCAAGATGGAGGACGTGATCTTCGGCGGCACCCGGCGGCGCGGAGCCATGGGCTTTGCGCAGGTGCGGCTGACGCTGGATAACGCAGACCACACCTTTGATGTGGATGCGGACGAAGTGACCATTGGCCGCAAATATTACCGCTCCGGCGACAGCGAGTATACCATCAACGGGCAGGTGTGCCGGTTGAAGGATGTGTACGAACTTTTGCTGGATACCGGCATTGGCCGCGACGGCTACTCGGTCATCGGGCAGGGCCGCATTGCGGAGATCGTGGCCGCAAAAAGCAGTGAGCGCCGCGAGATCTTTGAGGAAGCCTGCGGCATTGCCAAGTACCGCTACCGCAAGACCGAGGCGGAACGCCGCCTTGCTGCGGCGGGCGAAAACCTTGAACGCCTGCGGGACATCCTTGGCGAGCTGGAAAGCCGGGTAGGCCCGCTGGAAAAAGAGAGCGCCAAGGCAGAAAAGTTCCTCGAGCTGGCCGCACAGCGCAAAACGCTGGAAGTGACCCTGTGGACCGACGGTGTGCACCGCGCGCGCGAAGCCGTGCGCCAGCAGGTGCGGGACTACGAGACAGCACAGGCCGACTACGAGCGCTTTGACCGGGAGACGAAAGCCGCCGAGCAGGAGGCTGAGGAGATCCGGATGCAGGCACAGCAGCTTACGGTTGCTGTTGAGCGCCTGAATGGGGATATCCGCAGCATCACCGAGCAGATCAGCGGGTCGGAGAGCCGTATCGCTGTGCTGGAAAACGACATCCTCCGCAACGAGGAGAGCGCCGCATCCCTGAAGGAAGAGATCAGCGCCGGGGAACAGGACAGCACCGAGGCACAGGCCGCCTTGCAGCGCCACCGTGCCGTGGCAAAGACCATGGAAGCGGAGGGCGAAAAGCTGGCGGCAGAGATCGAAGCGTTAAACGCGGAGATCGCACGTCTGACCGATGCCAGCAGTGCCAGCGGTGCCCGCAAGGATACCCTGAAAGCGGAACTTGCCGGCCTGACAGCCCGGCGCACCGAAGCGCAGGTGGCGCAGGCCGCTGCCGAAGCTGCCGGGGAAACAGCCCGCCAGCGCCTGCCTGCCCTTGAGCAGAGCGTGCAGGAAAGCACCGCCCAGCGGGACGAAGCAAAGCAGGATCTGGACGACACCATCAAGTATCGCCGGATGCTGGAAGAAAACGAGAAGCAGCTGGCAAATGTCCGTTCCGGCGTGGAACTTAAGCTGAAAGGCCGCAAGGCTGCGCTGGACGATGCCGACGCAGCAGAGCAGTGCCTTGGCCGTGAGCTGGATGCGGCCCGCCAGCGCCTTTCCGTGCTGCGGGAACTGGAAAAGAACATGGACGGCTACCAAAACTCGGTCAAGGCCGTCATGCGTGCTGCCGGTGCACGCCGCCTGCGGGGCATCATCGGGCCGGTGTCCGCCATCTTAAAGGTGGAGCCGGGCTGTGAAGTGGCTGTGGAAACGGCTCTGGGCGGTGCGCTGCAGAACATCGTGGTAGAGAACGAAGCCGCTGCCAAAGCGGCCATTGCCCTGCTGCGCAATGACAATGCAGGCCGCGCCACCTTCCTGCCGCTGGATACCGTCCAGCCCGGCGTGTTCCGTGGCCGACTCTCCGGTACGGCACGGCTTGCCTCCAGTCTGGTGCAGGCCGACCGCCGGTATGACAACATCGTATCGAACCTGCTGGGCCGCATCATCGTGGTGGACGACATCAACGAAGCTTCTCGCGTGGCGCGGGACAACGGCTTTCGCAGCAAGGTCGTGACCATGGATGGTCAGGTGATCAATGCAGGCGGCAGCTTTACCGGCGGCAGCGTCCAGCGCAGCGCAGGCCTGTTCACCCGCAAGCAGGAGATGGAAGAGCTGCGGGTGAAAGCGGCCAAGTTACAAAAAGACTGCCTTGCTGCACAGGAAAAGACCGACCGCTGCAAAGAGCAGGTAGATGCCCTTCAGGCAGAGCTGACCGCCACGGCCAGTGAACAGATCACCGCCGCCAACGACAAAGTGCGTGCCGAGGCAGAGCAGAAGCGGCTGGAAGCTGCTGCCGCCCAGCTGGAAACGGCCCGCAGCAACGGCCAGCAGCAGATCGATGCTTTGCAGGCGGCCTTGACAGAGAGCCGTGGCAAAGCAGAGGAAGCTGCCAGCCTGCAGGCCCGGCTGACGGCAAAGATTGACCTGCTGACGGCGGAGATGAACCGAATTGCCGAAGGTGACGACAACTTTGTGGCTCAGCAGACCGAACTGAGCCAAAAGCTCAGCGCAAAGCGGCTGGAACAGGTGACCCGCCAGAAGGATGCAGAACTGGCCTACAGCCAGATCGCAGCGCTGCAACAGCGGGCACAGGATGCCGCTGCCCGCCGCGCCACGCTGGAAGAAAGCCTTGTGGCACTGGCACAGCGCAGCGAGAGCTGCCGGGCAGAAATTGCAGCCATCCGGCAGGCAAAGTCCGACAGCCAGACCGAGATCGCCCAAAAAGAAAAGGCCATCCGGGAAGCCACGGAACAGCGGCTGGAACGCCAGCAGGCTGAAACAGCAGCATTGAGCCGGGCGCGTACTTCCTCCGACAGCCGCGAGGAAATGGGGCGCGAGATGGCCCGCCTTGCAGAGCGCAAGGCCGCTGCCGAGACCGAGTACGACCAGACCGTGGCAAAGCTGTGGGATGAATACCAGCTCTCGGTCAGTCAGGCAGAGAACCTTTGCGTGGAGTTTGAAAGCCTGACGGCCCTGCGCGCACAGGTGGCCGACCTGCGCGGCAAAATTCGCGCCCTTGGCAGCGTGAATGTGAGCGCCATCGAGGAATACAAGGAGGTCAAGGCCCGCTACGATGCCCTGATGCATCAGGTGACCGATGTGGAGGAAAGCCGCAATGAGCTGACCCGCATGATCTCCAAGCTTTCGGCACAGATGCGGGAGATCTTCTCCGACAGCTTCCGCGCCATCAACGAAAACTTTGGCCGCGTATTTACCGAGCTGTTCGGCGGCGGCGAAGCCAGCCTTGTGCTGGAGGATGAAAGCGATGTGCTCTCCTGCGGCATTGGCATCCGGGTGGCACCGCCGGGCAAGGTGATCAAGAATCTGGAAGCGCTTTCCGGCGGCGAGCAGGCGCTGGTGGCCATCAGCATCTACTTTGCCATTCTGGCGGTCAACCCGGCCCCGTTCTGTATTCTGGACGAGATCGAAGCCGCTCTGGACGATGCCAATGTGGTGCGTTTTGCCCAGTACTTACGCCGGGTGAGCGACAAGACCCAGTTCATCGTCATCACCCACCGCCGCGGCACAATGGAAGCCGCGAATGTGCTTTACGGCGTTACCATGCAGGAGGACGGCGTGTCCAAGCTGCTCAAGCTTGATCTGGAACAGGTTGACGCAACGCTGGTTTCCTGATATATATTAAAGAAAAAGATAGGAGGACACCATGGGGTTCTTCGGATTTGGCAAGAAAAACAAAGAAAAAGAACAGGAAAAAATGAAAACGGGTCTGGAAAAGACCCGCACCGGTTTCTGGGGCAATATCCTCAACACCCTCACCGGCAGCGTCATCGACGATGATATGTACGATGAGCTGGAAGAGCAGCTCATCCTTGCAGATGTGGGCGGCGAGGTGGCCGTGCGTCTGGTGGATAAGCTGCGCGACCGTGTGCACGAAAAGGGCCTGAAGACCGGCGAAGAGGCGGCGGATGCCCTGCGCGACATCATTGCCGAGGAAATGACACCGGATGCCGAGATGGATCTTTCCGGCAAGCCGGCCGTTATTCTGGTCATTGGCGTGAACGGCGTGGGCAAGACCACCAGCATTGCAAAGCTGGCCGATCACTACACCCGCGAGGGCAAAAAGGTGATGCTGGCCGCAGGCGATACTTTCCGTGCCGCAGCCAGCGAACAGCTGGAGATCTGGGCCGACCGCGCCGGTGTGCCCATTGTGAGCGCAGGCGAGGGCGCAGACCCGGCGGCTGTCATTTTCGACACCGTAAAGTCTGCCACCGCACGCGGCTATGACATGGTCATTGCCGACACTGCAGGCCGTCTGCACAACAAGGCAAACCTGATGGCAGAGCTTTCCAAGATCAGCCGCAGCGTCAAGAAGGCCAGCCCGGAAGCCAGCCTTGAAACGCTGCTGGTGCTGGATGCCATCACCGGCCAGAACGCCATCAGTCAGGCCAAGGAATTCTGCAAGGCTGCAGATGCTACCGGCATCATCCTGACCAAGCTGGACGGCACCGCCAAGGGCGGCTGCGTGGTGGCGGTCAAGCAGCGTCTGGGCCTGCCGGTGCGCTTCATCGGCGTGGGCGAGGGCATCGACGACCTGCTGCCCTTTACCCCGGAGGGCTTTGTGGAAGAGCTGCTCCCACGCCAGTGGAAGCACTAAGGAGGGTCGCAGCATGAAAATTTGTGCAGCTACCGGCAACGCCGGAAAGCTCCGCGAACTGCGCCGCATTCTGGAAGCGCAGGGCCACGAGGTGGTCAGCCAGAAGCAGCTGGGCATCACCATCGAGCCGGAGGAGACCGGCACCACCTTTGCCGAGAACGCCCTCATCAAGGCTGAAACCATC
>NZ_FMFG01000003.1:33583-50852 GCF_900066275.1 uncultured Faecalibacterium sp.
TGCCCGGGCAGCATCGCCTTTGAACGGCTGTGCGGGGACTACGGTTTTGGCTACGATCCGCTGTTCATCCCCACCGACTGCGGCGTGGGAAAGCACGATAAGCGCCCCAACACCGAGGGCCGCAGCTACGCCCAGCTGACCCCGGATGAAAAGGACGCCATCAGCCACCGCGGCAATGCGCTGGCAGTGCTGGAACAGCAGCTGCCGGGATTTCTGGCAGAATGAACTCCCCCAGTCTGCTTCGCAGACAGATTCCCCTTTTTGTCACCTACGGTGACATCTTCCCCCGGCCGGGGGAAGTCGTCCTCGGAGATGGGGCCTTTGGCAGTCTGGCAAGCGTTTCGTTTCTGCCAAAGGCTCCCTCTTTGAGGGAGCTGGCAAAGCCGCAAGGCTTTGACTGAAGGAGTTTCTCACCGCAAGCGGAGACAATTCTAAATCGTTTCTTTATCGAAATATCAACCTCAAAATAAAGGAGAAAAACTATGCTGACAAGCAAACAGCGCGCCATTCTGCGCGGCAAGGCAAACACCATGGACCCCGTTTTCATCGTGGGTAAGGGCGAGATCGACGAGACTATGATCCAGGGTGTGAAGGACTGTCTGGATGCCCGTGAGCTCATCAAGCTCAAGGTGCTGGAAAACAGCATGTACAATGCCCGTGAGGCTTCGGTCAAGCTGGCTGAGGCCACCGGTGCCGACTGCGTACAGGTGATCGGCTCCAAGTTCGTGCTGTACCTGCAGAAGAAAAAGGACAGCGCCTACGCTGATCTGCTGAAGTAAAAATGAAAGTTCTTCTCTACGGCGGTACATTTGACCCGCCCCATAACGGCCACCTGAACAATCTGCGCGCTGCCGCTGCCCGCGTGCAGCCGGATAAGGTGGTGGTGATGCCTGCCGGGCTTTCGCCCTTCAAGCAGAAGACCTCTGCGCCGGGCGCACTGCGGCTGGAAATGTGCAGCTGCTTCCATGCACTGGAAGAGGATGCGGACACCATCCCGCAGCTGGAAGTCAGCGGCTGGGAGATCGAGCAGGCCGCTGCCGGAAACCGCAACTATACGGTGCTCACGGTGGAAAAACTGGCCCGGGAAAATCCCGGGGCACAGCTGTACCTTGCCATTGGCAGCGATATGCTGCTGAGCTTTGACGGCTGGCACCGCTGGCAGGACATCCTGCGCCTTGCCCATCTGGTGGTCACCAGCCGCCATGTGGGCGACGACCCCGAGCTGCACGCAAAGGCTCTCCGGCTGGACCCCACCGGGGCACGCATCCTGTTTGCACCGGTACAGGCGCTGCCCATGGCCAGCAGCGACATCCGCACCCGTCTGACTGCAGGCGAAGGGTGTGAAGCTGAGCTGCCGGAGGCGGTGCGGGCGGTCATCCGCCGGGAGAAACTCTACAAAAAGGAAGTATCAGCCAATGAACCTCAAACAGGCAAAGGAGCTTGTGCGCGGCCGCTTGAGCGATAAGCGCTATGAGCATACCTTGAATGTAAAAAAAATGGCCGTCAAGCTGGCAAAGATCTACGGTGAGGACGAGGAGCGGGCCGCGCTGGCAGCCCTGCTGCACGACTCCGCCAAGGAGATCAGCAAGGATGAGATGCGCGAGATCCTGCGCGCTTACCCCCAGTATGCCGAGGGCGGCGAAGAGCGCCCGGCCCCGGTGTGGCACGGCGTGTGCGCCGCCATTCTGGCCCGCACCCAGTGGGGTGTGACCGACGAAGCGGTGCTTAGCGCTATTGCCTGCCACACGGCGGGCAAACCCGGCATGACCCGGCTTGACAAAATTTTGTATCTGGCCGATATGACCAGCGCGGAGCGGGACTGGCCCGGCGTGGAAAAGCTGCGCAAGCTGGAAAAAAAGAATCTGGATGCCGCTATGCTGGCCGCGCTGAAGCAGACCAACGATTTTGTGCTCTCGCAGGGCAAGCCCCTTGACCCGATGTCCAAGGCTGCCTATGAGGATATCCTTGCCCGCAGCGGGAAGAATGAACGGTGAGAGCACAGCTGCTCTGAAACAAGCGGAAACAGAAAACGGATTGCAGATTTCGTCGGATAATGCTATACTTAAGAGCATGACAGGTCTGCAGGAACATTTTTTTGCAGGACCGCGAAAATCTGGAGGATACAAAAAAGCATGAGCCAGACGCCACGCCATATCAATACTTCGCGTTCTCTGAACCGGCCGGATCCGGCAGCAGCCGCACCGCGCCACGCTGCGTCCAGCACGGATGCCGCCGCGCCGCCGCAAAAAGAAAAAGAAAATGCCCCTCTGGCTGCCTTTTGCAGTGGTCATGGCCATCATCGCGGTGATCTCCGGTGTGGTGGTGTACGGAGTCAGCCTTGTAAACAAGGTGGAGGACAGCATCCGCCCGGACGACAGCACCCCTACCATTGAGGAAGAGGTGAAGACCGCCGAGGAATACAAGGGCGATGTGGTGAACATTCTGGTCTGCGGCATCGACTATGAAGAGGGCCGCAATTATTCCAACGACCCCACCTCTAACGACGGCATGACCGATATGATCCTGTACGTGCAGTTCGACATCAAGAACGGTGCACTGCGGATGCTGCAGATCCCCCGCAACAGCCTTGTCACCACCAAGAACAAAAAGATCACCCTTTCCAATGGAAAGACCTACGCCGCCACGAATTATCAGATCAACTCGGTGGCAATCTCCAACGGCGGCAGCATCGCCGCTCTGGCCGATGTCATCTACGATCAGTTCCGACTGCCCATCGATTACTATGTGACGGTGGATATGCAGGCACTGGTGGATATGGTGGATAACTTTGGCGGCATTGAGGTGTATATCCCTCATGATATGTCCTACGGCGGCAGCAAGCTGCTCAAGGGCTACCGCAATCTGAACGGTGCATCGGCAGAGTTCTTTGTGCGCTGCCGCCACGGCGACGGCTACGCCAATTCCGATATCGACCGCCTGAACATGCAGCGCTATTTCTATGCCGGCCTGTTCAAGCGTGCCCGCGCCATGGGCGTTACCGATATCCTGAACCAGCTGCCGCTGGTGTTCAAGAACTATATCAAGACGGATATGGACATTTCCACCATTGCAAAGCTGGTGGTGTCTTTCCTCAAGCTCGACAGCTCCAACATCATTCTGGCGCAGACGCCGGTGTTCATGGGTGTGCCCAATGTGGGCAAGACCGACACCTTTGCCGGTTACTCCTGCGTGGTGCCGGATGCGGGTTCCATTGCAAACCTGCTCAACCAGTATTTCTGCACCTACACCGGCCCCATTGATGTGAGCGAAATGAACCTTGTCACCGACGAGTGGCCCCACGGCAGTGCATCCACCGATGCCAATGTGCAGTATATGGGCCGCATCGATAAGGAGTCGGACGATGCCATCCTGAACGGCGATACAGACCTTGATGGCGCTGTTACCACCGACGGTCAGGCCGCAGGCTCCGCAAACTGAAACTGACAGAAAGGAAAAACATATGGAGAACTTCAACGACAGCAAGGCGCTTGCCATTGAGATCGCAAAGATCCTGGATAAGAAAAAGGCCCACGATGTGCGTGTGCTCAAGGTGGAAAGCCTGACCGTGCTCACCGATTACTTTGTCATTGCCTCCGGCACTTCCACCACGCAGGTGGCGTCTCTGGCCGACGAGGTGGAGTACGAGCTTTCCCAGAAGGGTCTGGAGCCCTACAGCACGGAGGGCTACGATTCCAAGAACTGGGTGCTGCTGGATTATTCCAACGTCATCGTGCACGTATTCGTGCCCAACACCCGCACCTATTACGATCTGGAGCACCTGTGGGCAGATGGTGAGCCCATTGATATCTCTGAGTACCTCACCCCTGACAGCACCCTTGAATGAATCAGGCAAACAGCTGTCTACCTGAAAAAAAGAACCCTCTCAGTCAGGGCGTCCGCCCTGACAGCTCCCCCGAAAGGGGGAGCTTGCGCAAAAGAGGGAAGGCTGCGGTCTGCACAAAACCTCTCCCCTTCGGGAGAGGTGGCATCGCGCAGCGATGACGGAGAGGGTTTTCTGGCAAAGGCAGATAGCTTGAAAGCATACGCCCCCAAGCAACGGTATTTTGGATAAAGTCTGGAGCTGATTAACAACATGAAGTACGATTACAAGGCAGTTGAAGCCAAGTGGCAGAAGGTGTGGGAGGACGAAAAGACCTTCCATGTCGAGATCGACCACAAAAAACCCAAGTTCTATGCACTGGTCGAGTTCCCGTATCCGTCGGGTGCCGGCCTGCATGTAGGCCATCCCCGCAGCTACACCGCGCTGGACGTGGTCAGCCGCAAGCGCCGTCAGAACGGCTACAATGTGCTGTACCCCATGGGCTGGGACGCTTTTGGCCTGCCCACTGAGAACTTTGCCATGAAGAACCACATCCACCCGGCCATTGTCACCAAGAACAATGTGGACCACTTCCGCAGTCAGCTGAAGGCTTTGGGCTTCTCCTTTGACTGGGACCGCGAGATCAATACCACCGACCCCGAGTACTACAAGTGGACCCAGTGGATCTTCCTGCAGCTGTATAAGCATGGTCTGGCTTACAAGAAGGAAATGAACGTCAACTGGTGCACCGGCTGCAAGTGCGTGCTGGCCAACGAGGAAGTTGTCAACGGCGTGTGCGAGCGCTGCGGCAGCGAGGTCGTTCACCGCGTCAAGAGCCAGTGGATGCTCAAGATCACCGCTTATGCCGATAAGCTGATCGATGGTCTGGACGGTCTGGATTACATTGAGCGCGTTGCCACCCAGCAGAAGAACTGGATCGGCCGCAGCCACGGCGCAGAGGTTAACTTCGGCACCACCGCAGGCGATACCCTGACCGTGTACACCACCCGCTGTGACACCCTGTTTGGTGCCACCTACATGGTCGTCTCCCCGGAGCATGCCATGGTCAAGGAATGGCTGGACAAGGGCATCCTCAAGAATGCCGATGCCGTCAAGGCCTATCAGGCCGAGGCAGCCCGCAAAAGCGACTTTGAGCGCAGCGAGCTGAACAAGGAAAAGACCGGTGTCAAGCTGGAAGGCGTCATGGGCATCAACCCGGTCAATGATACCGAGATCCCCATCTTTATCTCGGACTACGTTCTGTCCACCTACGGCACCGGTGCCATCATGGCTGTGCCCGCCCACGATACCCGCGACTGGGAGTTTGCCAAGAAGTTCGGCCTGCCCATCATCGAGGTGGTCAAGGGCAATACCCCGTCCAATCTGGACGAAGCCGCCTTCACCGATGTGGCCACCGGCACGCTGGTCAACTCCGGCTTCCTGAACGGCCTGTCTGTCACCGATGCAAAGAAAAAGATGATCGACTGGCTGGAGGCAAACGGCAAGGGCTGCGATAAGGTCAACTACAAGCTGCGTGACTGGGTGTTCAGCCGTCAGCGCTACTGGGGCGAGCCCATCCCCATGGTCAAGTGTGAAAAGTGCGGCTGGCAGCCCCTGCCCGAGAGCAGCCTGCCCCTGACCCTGCCGGACATCACCGATTTTGAGCCGGGTCCGGACGGAGAATCTCCGCTGGCCCGCCACAAGGACTGGGTCAAGACTACCTGCCCCTGCTGCGGCGGCCCCGCTACCCGCGAGACTGACACCATGCCCCAGTGGGCCGGTTCTTCCTGGTACTTCCTGCGCTACATGGACCCCCACTGCAAGGATGCCATTGCGTCCAAGGAAGCTCTGGAATACTGGTCTCCGGTGGACTGGTACAACGGCGGCATGGAGCACACCACCCTGCATCTGCTGTACAGCCGCTTCTGGCATAAGTTCCTGTATGATATCGGCGCTGTGCCTTCTCCGGAACCCTACCAGAAGCGCACCGCTCACGGCATGATCCTGGGCCTGAACCCCCACAGCTTTGTCAACCTGCCCGCTGAGGAGCAGGATAAGCTGCTGAAGGAGTACGGCAGCCAGAAGGCCGCTGAAAAGGCTCTGGAAGAAAAGTACGGCGAAATGTCGCGCCACCCCATCGTGAAGATGTCCAAGTCTCTGGGCAACGTCATCAACCCGGACGAGGTGGTGGACCAGTACGGTGCTGACACCATGCGTCTGTACGAGATGTTCATGGGCGACTTTGAACAGGCTGCACCGTGGCAGACCTCTGCCATTGCAGGCTGCAACCGCTTCCTGGACCGCGTGTGGACGCTGAGCGACAAGCTGGTGGAGGGCGAGGGCTATCGCCCGCAGGTCGAGACCCTGATGCACCAGACCATCAAGAAGGTGGGCGCTGACATCGAGACCCTGAAGATGAACACCGCCATTGCCCAGCTCATGACGCTGGTGAACGCCCTGTACGACAACGGCGGCGCGACCAAGGCCGAGCTGGAGACCGTTGTCCAGCTGCTGAACCCGTTTGCTCCCCACATGACCGAAGAGCTGTGGGAGAAGCTGGGCCACAGCCACGACGAGCAGCTGGCTTACTACCCCTGGCCCAAGTACGAAGAGGCCAAGTGCGTGGAAAGCACAGTGGAGATCGCTGTGCAGGTGAACGGCAAGGTGAAGGCCCGCCTGAAGGTAGCTGCCGACATTGACGCTGCTGCCGCCATTGCTGCCGCCAAGGCTGACCCCGCTGTTGCTGCCGCTCTGGAAGGCAAGCAGCTGGTCAAGGAGATTTACGTCAAGGGCCGTCTGGTCAATCTGGCTGTCAAGGGCTAAACCAACCGATACTCTGCCGAAAGGCTGGATATACAACTACCCGCAGAGGCGGACTGGCGCATAAAACACCCGGGAACGTTTATTCAAAATCTTTTCAAAGATTTTGCGCAAAAAACTTTCAAAAAAAGGTTGACGAACCGGAGAAAATGCGCTATACTGTCTACTGTTAGTTACCATGTAACAACGAAATTCCTGCCTCACGGTCCAAGGGAGGGAATAAGATGTCGGAAATTCGTGTTAAAGAGGGCGAGTCGCTGGAAAGCGCACTGCGTCGCTTCAAGCGCAGCACCGCTCGCAGCGGTGTGCTCGCAGAGGTCCGTAAGCGCGAGGCTTACGAGAAGCCGTCTGTCAAGCGCAAGAAGAAGTCCGAAGCAGCCCGCAAGCGCAAGTTCAAGTAATTGATCACTTGAAGTCGCTGTTGCTTTAGATTTCATACGCGTTGCTAACGCCGATGTAGGGGAGCCTGTATTGCAGGCTCCCCTATTTTCATTGCAGGGAGAAATACTATGCTCATCACCCCCGAATACGTTTTCAAGGATGTCACCCACATCACGCCGGAATGGCTGGCGGAAAAAGGCATCACTGCGCTGGTGCTGGATATCGATAACACCCTCACCGCCGACCGCAGTCAGGAGCTGCCGGAAGATGTGGCCGTGTGGCTGGACACGATGCGCAGGGCGGGTGTCAGGCTCACCATCGTGTCCAACGGTGCGGAAAAGCGGGTGCGGCCCTTTGCCCAGAAGCTGGGCCTTGCGTACCTGTACCGCTCCGCAAAGCCGCTGCCCTTTGCTCTGATGGCAGCGCAGCACCGCATGGGCGTGAAGCGCCGTCAGATGGCGATGGTGGGCGACCAGCTCTATGCCGACCGCATGGCGGCAGCGCTGTACGGCATTCCGGGCCTGATGGTGGTGCCCCGCGGCCCGGACCTCGGTGCGCAGGTCATCCTCAAGCGTAAGTGGGAGAAAAAACACTGGCAGAAATACTATGACCGGGGAGGCAAGACCCTGTGAGCGATTGGAAGATCCGGTTCGGCACCGCAGGCACCAGCGATAGCTTTGCCGCCCAAGGCTACAAAAGCAGCTTGGATGTGCCGGAGTACACCGCAAAGATGGGACTGAACGCCTTCGAGTACCAGTGCGGGCGCGGCGTGCGCCTGGGACTGGACAAGGCTGCAAAAATGGCCGCACTGGCCGGGCCAAAGGATATCCTGTTCAGCGTGCATGCACCGTATTATATCAGCATGTCCAGTCTGGAAGAGGAAAAGCGGCTCAACAGCATCCAGTATCTGCTGCAAAGTGCGGCGGTGTGCAAGGCGCTGGGCGGCAGACGCATCATCTTCCACTCCGGCAGCTGCGGCAAGCAGAGCCGGGAAGCGGCCCTTGAAAAAGCGCTGGATACCATGCGCCGTGCCGTGGAAGCGCTGGATGAAGCGGGTTTTGCCGATATGACTCTCTGCCCGGAAACCATGGGCAAGATCGGCCAGCTGGGCACACTGGACGAGGTGCTGGCGCTGTGCAGCGTGGATAAGCGCATTACGCCCTGCATCGACTTCGGCCACCTGAATGCCCGCACTCTGGGCGGCATCCGCTCGAAAGAGGACTACGCTGCCATCCTTGACCGCATGGCAGAAAAGCTGGGGGACCAACGGGCAGAACGGTTCCATGTGCATTTTTCCCGCATCGAGTATTCGGCGGGTGGCGAAAAGCGCCACTGGACCTTTGCCGAGACCCAGTTCGGCCCGGAGCCGCAGCCGCTGATGGAACTGCTGGCTGAGCGGAAGCTGCAGCCGGTTATCATCTGCGAGAGCGCGGGCACGCAGGCTGAGGATGCCGGGACTATGCAGCAGATGTACCATGCAGCGTGCAAAACGTAAAAAATTTTGTGTTTTTATCGTCTTTTTTGCCGAAACCCCTTGCCAAATGCAAACGGATTGGGTAAAATAAATAGAGATATGCGTTAAGCATTTGAGATTAAACTAATGGAGGAATTCCTATGATTTCTGCAGGCGAGTTTCGCAATGGCGTGACCTTTGAGCAGGACGGCCAGGTTCTTCAGGTCGTTGAGTTCCAGCACGTGAAGCCCGGCAAGGGCGCTGCCTTTGTCCGTACCAAGACCAAGAACGTGATTACCGGCTCTGTGGTTGAGACCAGCTACAACCCGACCGCAAAGTTCCCGCAGGCTTTCATCGAGCGCAAGGACGTGACCTATAGCTACGAGGATGGCGATCTGTACCACTTCATGGACAACGAGACCTACGATGACATCCCCGTCAACGCAGCCGATGTGCCCGATAACTTCAAGTTCTGCAAGGAGAACGAGCTGTGCAAGCTGCTGAGCTACAAGGGCAAGGTGTTCAGCGTCGAGATCCCCAACTTCATCGAGCTGGAAGTTACCCAGACCGAGCCGGGTGTCAAGGGCAACACTGCCACCAACACCCTGAAGCCCGCTACCGTCGAGACCGGTGCTGAGATTCGTGTGCCTCTGTTCATCAACGAGGGCGACCACATCCGCATCGATACCCGCACCGGCGAGTATATGGAGCGCGTCTGATCCCTTTAACGCCAAACCGGGCTGCGGGCAACCGTTTGCCCGGTTTTTTAAAACTCCGATTTTTCTCATTTTAAGGAGGGCATTCGTATGGAACTGAACAAAAAGGCAGCTTATCTGCAGGGTCTGGTCGATGGTCTGGGCATTGATGATACCACCAAAGAGGGCAAGATCATCAAAGCCATGAGCGCACTGCTGGGTGAAATGGCTGAGGTCATCGAGAGCGTGGACGAGGATCTTTCCCGCGCCTACGACCAGATCAACGACCTGAGCGATGAGCTGGAAGATCTGGAAGCAGATCTGTACGAGGAGGAGGACGAAGACGGCGAAAGCGAGGACGCTGAGGATGAGGACTCCGACGGCGACGACGATGACGATGCCAAGGATGATGACATCGCCAGCGAGCCGTTCTATGAAGTGGCCTGCCCCAACTGCGGCGAGACCGTTTACGTCAGCGAGGATGATCTGGATGCAGGCGAAGCCAACTGCGCGCACTGCGGCGTGACCTTTGAGGTCGCCCTGGAAGGGGATGGCGAAGAGGATGCTGAGGATGGCCCTGTGCAGTACGAAGTGACCTGCCCGGACTGCGGCACCACCGCCGTGTTTGAGGAAGACGAACTGCTGGACGGCGCACCCAAGTGCCCGAACTGCGGCAAGCCACTCGACTTTGAAGTGACCGAAGAATAAGCAAAAAAGACCGCTGCACTCCGGTGCAGCGGTCTTTTTTGTTTACTGTGCGTTTGCCTTCTGCAGCCAGATGCTGCCGATGTCCAAAGCGTTGTACAGGCCGATCTTGGTAGTCTGACGCATCACGCGCTCCTGCGGAGCCTTGGTGGTGTCGGTAGAGAGCAGCATCAGGTGGACCTTGTCTGCAACCTGCTGATCGCCCACAGGCTTGGTGGTCGTGATCTGCAGATAGAGCACATATGGGTCGGTCATATTGCCGTAGTACAGCTCATTGTCCTTGCGGACGAGGGGCTTGCCTTTATAAGTCAGTTTTGGAGTAAATGCCATCGTGAAAGCCTCCCTATCAATAGTAGTTCAGTTCAGTATAACACATCTATGGTACAGGATGCAAGCTTTTGACCCGATAGAAGGCGGGCTTTTTGCACACAATGGCATGCCTGCGTGCAAAAGAATCTGCAATTTTAGGCACTCTGGCAGAAAACGGGTCTTGCCGGAATGCACAGATATGGTATACTAAGAACGAGAAAGCCCGCAGCATAGCCCGGGCAGAAAAGTGAGGGAGACAGCATGGCAGACTATCAGGAATACCGGCGGCGCGTGTTGCGCAAACGCTGGCGCAGGCGGTTCATGGCGACAGCTTTGCTGCTGCTGCTTTTGCTGGTGGGAGCCATCGGGATGTTGTGGAAGAGCCTGCACCGGGAACAGCGGCCCTCCGGCGTTGGGCAGAACACCATCCTGCAGGAGGTAACACAGGATAATACTTGGAACACGGCCTCCTACGCGGTGGCGCGACAGCTCACGGTGCAGACGCTTGCAGACAGCGCGGCCACTGCGCTGGATTTCCGTATGGCGGCGCTGCCAAAGAGCAGCACGGCTGTGGGCAAGGAATGGTTCAATGACGTGAGCTTTGTGGGCGACAGCCTGACGCAGGGCATGCAGCTGTACGAAGAAGGAATGCAGAACGCCATGTTCTGTGCGTACAAGGGTGTTGGGCCGAACGTGATCGTCAACGGCACCACCTGCAAGCGTGCCGACGGCGTGGCTGAGGTGCCGCTGGAAGCATTGACCGCCCAGCAGCCCAGAGCTATTTATGTTCTGTTGGGCACCAACGTGCTGGGCCGCGATACCGATTATAGCAGCTTTCTGACCTATTACCGGCTGATGCTGGACATGCTGAGCCAGACACTGCCAAATGCAAAGATCTATGTGCAGTCCATCACGCCGGTGCGGCCGGAAGTATGCCAGAAGTCCGGCCATGAGGGCTTGAACCGCGACCGCCTGTGCCAGATCAACAATGAGCTGGCAGCCATTGCGCTGGAAAAGAACTGCTATTTTCTCAACCTGTGGGAAGTGCTGGCAGATGAAAACGGCGACCTGATCGAAAGCTACGCCCAGCCGGACGGCTACCATCTGAGACCCGCCGGGTATGCCGCATGGACGGATTATCTGTGCAGCCACACAGAAGGATAAAAAATAAGAGGTTCGTTCACTGAGCGAACCTCTTATTTTTTACTTGAAACTTAGAACAGGCCGGTGATCTTGCCGTCGGCATCCACATCGATGCTCACAGCGGCGGGCTTTTTGGGCAGGCCCGGCATGGTCATGATATTACCGCAGATGACCACCACAAAGCCTGCACCGGCAGCAAGGCGCACCTCGCGCACCTCCATGGTAAAGCCGGTGGGGGCACCGATGAGCTTTGCGTTGTCGCTGAAGCTGTACTGGGTCTTGGCGATGCAGACAGGCAGGTTCCCGTAACCCATCTCAGTCAGCTCGGCCAGTGTCTTGCTGGCGGCGGCGCTGTAGTTCACACCGTCGGCCCGGTAAATTTTGGTGGCGATGGCGTTGATCTTGTCCTTCAGGGGCATTTCCAGCGGGTAGGTGTACTGGATGGGACGATCCTCCAGCACCTCCAGCACCTTCTCGGCCAGCGCCTTGCCGCCCTCGCCGCCCTTGGCGAATACCTCGCTCAGCACGCAGGGAACACCCTGCTCGGCGCACACCTGCTCCACATAGGCCTGCTCTTCGGCGGTATCGGTGGGGAAGGCATTGATGGCGACCACCACCGGCAGGCCGAAGCCATTTTTCAGGTTGTCGATGTGGCGGATGAGGTTGGATGCACCGGCCTTGACGGCTTCGAGGTTGGGCTGGCTCAGGTTGGCCTTTGCCACGCCGCCGTGGCTCTTGAGGGCACGCACAGTGGCCACCAGCACGCAGGCAGAGGGAGCGATACCGGCGTAGCGGCACTTGATATCCAAAAACTTCTCTGCGCCCAGATCAGCACCGAAACCGGCCTCAGTGATGGTATAGTCGGCCAGAGAAAGGCTCAGCTTGGTAGCCAGCACGCTGTTGCAGCCGTGGGCGATGTTGGCAAAGGGACCGCCGTGGATGATGGCGGGGTTGTTTTCCAGCGTCTGTACAAGGTTCGGGTCCAGCGCGTCCTTCAGCAGGGCGGTCATGGCACCGGCAGCACCGATCTCACCGGCAGTGACGGGCTTGCCGTCGTAGGTGTAGGCGCATACGATCTTGGAAAGACGCTCCTTCAGATCGGAAATGCTGGTGGCAAGGCAGAAAATTGCCATCACCTCGCTGGCAACGGTGATATCAAAGCCGTCCTCGCGGGGGGTGCCGTTCACCTTGCCGCCCAGACCGTCCACGATGAACCGCAGCTGGCGGTCGTTCATGTCCATGCAGCGCTTCCATGTGATGCGGCGGGGGTCGATGTTCAGCGGGTTGCCCTGCTGGATGCTGTTATCGATCATGGCAGCCAGCAGGTTGTTGGCTGTGCCGATGGCGTGCAGGTCGCCGGTGAAGTGCAGGTTGATATCCTCCATGGGCACCACCTGTGCGTAGCCGCCGCCGGCTGCGCCGCCCTTGACACCGAACACGGGGCCGAGGGACGGCTCACGCAGGCAGAGCATGGTCTTTTTGCCCAGAGCGTTCATGGCATCGGCCAGACCCACGCTGGTGGTGGTCTTGCCCTCGCCCGCCGGGGTGGGGCTGATGGCAGTGACAAGGATCAGCTTGCCCTGCTTTTTGGCATCGTGGATCAGGCGGTGATCGATTTTGGCCTTGTAGCGGCCATAGGGGATCACGTGCTCATCGGAAAGGCCCAGCTGGGCGGCGATCTCGGTGATGGGTTTCATTTTGGCTTCCTGTGCGATCTCGATATCGGTTTTCATCAGACATCCTCCTTTGGAAGACGTTTTTACAAGCATTGCACGCCGCCTGAACGGCCTTTTTGCTCGCATCCTGCGTTGCTTTCCCTTGCAATCCGCCAGGATTGCTGCGAAAAATCGCCTTGTCTGCGGGCAAAAAATCCCGCCATTCAACGCACCCTGCTTATAAAAACAACTTCCGACAACAAAAAAGGCAGCTTTGCGCAGCAATTGCGCAAGGCTGCCCAGACGGTCGGCATTGACTCTCCCGCCATCCCTGCACTGTGGTGCTCCACAAGGTTCCGTCAGCAGAGATACGGTCTCTATGCAGTAAAGATAGCACAATGCCGGGGTGTTTGTCAAGGAAAAACATATACGAACTTGTCGGGGCGAGGCCCCTCCATCTTGCTGCGCAAGACCGTTCTGTCGCTTAAAAGCCCCACTGGGGCTTTCATTGCTGCGCTGCGCTCGCAAACGCGAATATTTTGCGTTCTACAGCTTTCTGTGCTATAATTAAACTGGATTATTATGAAAACAGAAAGCAGGAATCCCTTTTATGCTGCAAAACCCTGAATTGCATTATCTGGATAACGCCGCTACCACCATGGTGGCTCCCGAGGTGGCGGATGTCATCGACAAGGCCATGCGGGAACACTGGGCAAACCCGTCCAGCCTGTACGGCCCCGGTGCCCGCAGCGAGGAAGCGCTGAACGCCGCCCGTGCCGCTGTGGCCCGTACACTGGGCTGCAAGCCAAAGGAGCTGTACTTTACCTCCTGCGGCAGCGAGAGCAACAATCTGGCCCTGCTGGGCGCGGTGCGCACCCGCACTTTCGGCAAGGGCATCGTGGTGTCCGGCTTTGAGCACCCCAGCGTCCAGCGCCCGCTGGAAGAGCTGGCGAAGCAGGGCTACAACGTCACGGTGGTCAAGCCCCGCCCGGACGGCACATTGGATATCAACGAAATGCTGGAGCACGTGGACAAGAACACCATCCTCGTGGCCTGCATGGTGGTGAACAACGAAGTGGGCACCCGCAACGATGTGGAACGCCTTGCCGCCGAGGTCAAGCGCCGCAACAGCCGCACCATTGTCCATGTGGACGCAGTGCAGGCGTGGATGCGTGTGCCCATCAAGCTGACGAACATCGACACCCTGTCGGTGAGCGGCCACAAGATCCACGCTCCCAAGGGCATTGGCGCGCTGTATCTTTCTGACCGTCTGGTGCAGGCGTTCCGGCCGCCGTACCTCGGCGGTGAGCAGGAGCGCGGCCTGCGCCCAGGCACCGAAAACCTGCCCTACGCCATGGGTCTTGCCGCAGCCGCCACCCGTCTTGCCAAGACCATGAAGAGCCGTGACGCCGCTATGAAGGCCCTGAACCAGCGTCTGCGGGACGGCCTGAAGGCCTTTCCGGAGGTGGAGCTCAACAGCCCGGAAAACGCGGTGCCCGAGGTGCTGAACTTCAGCGAGATGTGCATCAAGAGCGAGACCATGCTGGCATGGCTGGCCGAAGCACAGGTGTATGTTTCCTCGGCAAGTGCCTGCGGCCGCGGCCAGCCCAGCCACACGCTGGCAGCCATGGGCAAAGACCCGCTTGCCGTCGACACGGCCATCCGCGTGTCCTTCTGCGGCGACAACACCCCGGAGGATGTGGATGCTTTCCTTGACCGCTTTGAGGACGGCATGAAGCATCTGCAGAAGATCCGGAAGTGAGACTCCTTCAGTCACGGCTACGCCGTGCCAGCTCCCTCAAGGAGGGAGCCTTTGGGATATAGCGGACAACTTTTCCGTTATGCCAAAGGCCCCATCTCAGAGGACGACTTCCCCCGGCCGGGGGAAGATGTCACCGAAGGTGACTGGGGGTGTTTCCTCAAAAGTTATCGATTACAAATCCTACGATCAGGAGATACAACATTTATGCATGAAATTATCATGGGCTATCAGGGTGAAATGTCCCTGAAAGGCCTCAACCGCAACCAGTTCGAGTCGGCGATGATGAAAATTCTGCGCTACCGGCTCAAGACCGTGGGCAAGTTCAAGGTCTACTGCACCCAGTCCACCTTTTACATGGAGCCTGAGGAAGAGGACGTGGATATGGACCTCGCCTTTGACCGGGTGAGCAAGGTGTTCGGCCTTGCGGCGCTCAGCCGCGCCGTGGTCTGCGACAAGGACTTTGACACCATCTGCCAGACCGCTGAGGACTACCTCGGTGCCAGCCTGCACGGCATCCGCACCTTCAAGGTGGAAGCCCGCCGCTCCGACAAGACCTACCCCATGACCAGCCCTGAATTGATGCGGGAGCTGGGTGCCTATCTGCTGGGCAAACACAACTACCTCAAGGTGGATGTGCATAACCCGGATTTTAAGGTGATCGTAGAAATTCGTGATTACGGTGCCTACATCCACGGCCCCAAAGTGCCCGGCGAGGGCGGTCTGCCCGTGGGCACCAGCGGCCGTGCATTGAACATGCTGTCTGGCGGCATCGACAGCCCCGTGGCAGCTTACCGTATGGCAAAGCGCGGTCTGGCACTGGACCACATCCACTTTGCGTCTCCGCCGTACACTTCGGAGCGCGCAAAGCTTAAGGTGAAGGCTCTGGCGCAGCTCACCAGCATCTATACGGGCAGCTCCAATCTGTTCGTCGTGCCCTACACCAAGCCGCAGGAGTACATCCGGGATAATGCTCCGGATGTGCTGTTCACGGTGCTGATGCGCCGCAGCATGATGCGCATTGCCAACGTTATTGCCAAGAAGCAGGGCTGCGAAGCCCTTGTTACCGGCGAGAGTCTGGCTCAGGTAGCCAGCCAGACCGTCAAGGCCCTGCAGTGCACCGATGCTGCGCAGGATCTGCCCATCCTGCGCCCGCTCATCGGCATGGACAAGACCGAGATCGTGGAGACGGCACGCCACATCAACACCTTTGAGACCAGCATCCTGCCCTACGAGGACTGCTGCACCATCTTCACCCCGCCGCACCCGAAGATCCGCCCGGAGCTGGCCGAAATTCTGGAAGCCGAAGCCGCCATGCCCGGCCTTGCCGCGCTGGAAGCCGAAGCAGCAGAGAGCGCCGAGCGCATCCGCATCCGTATCACCGATCAGGTCGAATTTGAGGGGTGAAAGCCATGACAGCAGAGATCATCAGTGTGGGCACCGAGCTGCTGCTCGGCAACATTTTGAACACCAACGCCCAGTACCTCAGCCGGGAGCTGGCGGCTCTGGGCATCACCGTCCAGCGCGAGAGCACCATTGGCGACAACCACGGCCGTTTGGCGGATTTCGTCAACGAAGCAAAGCAGCGGTGCGACCTACTGGTGTTCACCGGCGGCCTTGGCCCCACGGCGGACGACCTGACCAAGGAAACGATTGCTGGATGTTACGGTGATACGCTGGCTTTTGACCCGGAAGAATGGCAGAAGATCGTGGATTTCTTCACGCGTACCGGGCGCAAGACGACCCCAAACAACCGCAAGCAGGCCATGGTGCCGGTGAACGGCCACAAGATCATCAATAACCACGGCACTGCCCCCGGTGCATGGTTCGAACAGGATGGCCACTGTGCTGTGCTCATGCCCGGCGTGCCTCACGAAATGAAGGCCATGTGGGAGGAGAGCGTGCGCCCGCTGCTGCTGGCCCGCCAGAACTGCACCCTGCATTCCATCACGCTGCGGGTGCTGGGCGGCGAAAGCGATATCGAATACCGTGTGCGGCATCTGCTGGAAAACGCAAATCCCACCGCCGCCATCTACTGCAAGACCGGCGAGTGCGAGATCCGCATTACTGCCCGGGCAGAAACCGACAGTTCAGCCGAAAAAATGTGCCGCGCATACGCCACAAAGTTCTATGATCTGCTGGGTGATGCGGTGTATGATGAGGATGTGACCGGTCTGGAAGAGACTCTGGTGCACACCCTGAAGGAAAAGGGGCTCACCATTGCCACGGCAGAAAGCTGCACAGGCGGCATGATCGCCCAGCGGCTGACCAATGTATCCGGTGCAAGTGAGGTGTTCGGCTTCGGCTTTGTTACCTACTGGGAGCAGGCCAAGGCAAAGATGATCGGCGTAGACCCGGCGGCGATCGCAAAGTACAATGTGGTGTCCGCACCGGTGGCGGCACAGATGGCACTTGGCGCAGCAGAAGCTGCCGGGGCCGATATCGCTGTCAGCGTCACCGGTCTGGCAGGCCCCAACGGCGGCGATGCCGTCCGCCCGGTGGGCACGGTGTATCTGGGTGCGGCCTGCG
>NZ_FMFG01000003.1:51115-60659 GCF_900066275.1 uncultured Faecalibacterium sp.
GAAGAAAAAACGCAGACCACCTGTGTGCTGCGGTTGTTTGGCGCACCGCTGTGGGCAGTACAACAGGCAGTGCAGCAGACAGGACTTGCTGCCCAGTTCCGCAGCCGCGGTGCAGAAACACTGGCTGCGCTGCAGGCAGAAACGCCCACGGCATTGAGCAAGGCGCGGAAAGCGCTGGCAGACCGCTTTGCGGCAGAGCTGTACGGAGAAGGGGAGATGACCCTTGTTCATGCAGCGGTGCAGGCGCTGGAAACGCACCGCAGGCTGCTGGTATGCTGTGATGCGGATGCAGGCACTCTGCTGGAAGCCCGGATGGAAACGGTGGCCGGCGCAGAAAAAGTGTTTGATTTTGGAGCCATGAGCTATGCCGATGCAAAGGTGCGGGAAAAGCTGAGCGCAAAGGTCTGCCGGGTCAAGGGCGGGCCGGTGCCGGCAAAACTTACCCGTGTGCGGGCAGCGCAGCGCCTTGTGGGTGCAGACTATGCAGCCGGGTGTCTGGAGCGCGCCGAGGACACGGTGCTGTTTCTGGGCAGCCGGAAAGGCTGCTGGGTGCGCACGGTGGCCAATGCAGATACGCCTGCTTTGTGGCTGCTGGATATGATCCGCCGGGCGGCTTCCGGTCTGCCGCAGGCGGCGGGAACGATCTGGCAGAAGTATGGCAGGGCCATCCCGGCAGATGCCCTGACGGCGCAGCGCCTGCCGGACAAGCCGGAGCCGGATGCACCGACAGCAGCGCCGCGCAAACGGCACAGGGTGCGGAATGCCCTGATTTTTCTGCTGATTCTGGCACTGGCCGCATTTGCCGCTGCGTGGTATTACACCGGCGGCGACCTGACCGCGCTGCCGCAGAGACTGCAGAGCCTTGGTGCCGACAGCCTGCCCCATGCGGGGGCAAAACTGATATAAAAAAGACCCCGGAGGGTGCGAACCTTCCGGGATTTTTTGTTTATAAAGGCGATTTTTTAAAGATGCAGCGTGCTGCTCCGAACCCATCCGTGAAAAAGAACCTCCGGAAAATCCGCGGATTTTTCGGAGGTTCAAATAAATAATAAATTTTCCGCTGAAGATAGCCAGAATGAAATGGCGGCTATTCTAAATGGTTATGCCTTGTGGTCGCTCAGCCAGCGCAGAGCCATATAAACATAGGCCGCAGAGCCCTCGTACAGCACGCTGTCGTCAAAGCGCACCTTGGGGTGGTGCTGACCGTAAACATAGCCCTCCTTGGCGTTGCCTGCGGAGAGAAACATGCTTACGGTGGGCACTTCGTGGCTGACAAAGGCAAAGTCCTCGCTGCCGCCGCCGGGCTTGCCGCCGGTGAGGACGGTCATATCCATGGCACCACGGCCCAGCAGTTCGGTCATATAGGTCAGGGCATTCTTGGCAAGAGACGTATCCACCACCATGCAGGGGCAGTGGTCGCTGAACTCCACATCAGCAGTGCAGCGATAGGCTGCCGCCACGCCCTGCGCGATCTCGGTCATGCGCTGGTGGATCTGCTCGCTTACGGCACCTTCGGGGTCCACCGTGCGGATAGTGCCCCACATATCGGCAGAATCCGGGATGACGTTGGATGCCTTGCCAGCTTCAAACCGGCCCGTGGTGAACACGCCAAACTTGGCGGGGTCCAGCTCACGGCTGTTGATCTCCTGCAGGGCAATGTGGATGTGGGCCGCTGCGGTGATGGGGTCGATGCAGGCGTTGGGCATGGAGCCATGGCCGCCCTTGCCGTGTACGGTGATGTGGTACTGCTCACAGCTTGCCATGGTGATGCCGCCGCCCGGCACCAGCACGGTGCCCACGGGCAGGGGCATCCCGGCCAGAACGTGGAACATCACCGCGGCATCCACCTTCGGGTTTTCCAGCAGGCCGTTTTTCAGCATGTCCAGCGAACCCTGAAAGATCTCCTCTGCAGGCTGGAATTCCAGCTTGATGGTGCCCTCGATCTCGTCCTCGTGTTCTTTGAGCAGCTTTGCCGCACCCAGCATCATGGCGGTGTGCATATCGTGGCCGCAGCCGTGCATCTTGCCCGGCACCTCGGAAGCAAACTCCTCACCGGATTCTTCCTGAATGGGCAAAGCATCCATGTCACCGCGCAGCAGGATGGTCTTGCCGGGGCGCTTGCCGCCCGCTAGCGCGAGTACGCCGCACTTGCCGCAGTCCTGCGGGGCATAGCCCATCTCGGTCAGGGCTTTTTTGACCAGCGCTTTTGTCTCGGGCAGGTCAAAGCCTACCTCCGGGTGGCGGTGCAGGGTGCGCCGCCATGTGCGCAGCTGGGTTTCCAGCTCCTTTGCGGATTCGAGCAGTTTTTCTGGTGTGATCATTCCAAAATCAACTCCCTCTATTTTATCAAAAACCTCCCAGACCCTGCCTTATGGCAGAGCCTGAGAGGTTTTTTACTTAGTTTTCGTTCGTCGATGTGCCTTCCGGGTGGTACTTGGCGCAGGTGCACTTTTTCCACTTCAGGCCGCTGCCGCAGGGGCAGGGGTCGTTGCGGCCAATTTTGATGACACGCACAGGCTGGCCGTGGGGTGCACCCTTGGCACCGGGTGCACCGTTGCCGGGCACAAAGCCTTCGCCGGTGGGCTTTGCCACCTGCTCACGCTTGGGGGCAGCACCGGCCTGACGGATCTCGATGGTCAGCAGCATCTTCACACTGGACTCACGGATGGAATCCACCATCTGGTCGAACATGTCAAAGCCCTCGATGCGGTACTCCACAACGGGGTCCTTCTGGCCGTAGCCGCGCAGCGCAATGCCCTGACGCAGCTGGTCCATGTTGTCGATGTGGTCCATCCACATGCGGTCCACGCACTTGAGCAGGCAGATGCGCTCCAGCTCACGCATGATGGGAGTACCGTAGCGCTGCTCCTTGTCGGCGAGGATCTTCATGCCGCGGTCATAGAGCTGGTCGGCAATGCCCTTGCGGGAGATATCGTCAAAGTCGGCCACGGTGTAGTGGAGGTCTTCCTCGGTGGTCAGCCAGCCCAGATAGTGGCGGCGCAGGGCACCAAAGTCCCAGTCGTCCTTCACATCACCGGCCAGGAACTGGTCGCAGCTGGAATCGATGTTCTCGCGCAGCATCTTGTGCATTTCGGTGCTGATATCCTCGCCATCCAGCACCTTTCGGCGCTGACCATAGATGATCTCGCGCTGCTGGTTCATCACGTCGTCGTACTTCAGCACGTTCTTGCGGATCTCGAAGTTGCGGCCTTCCAGCTTTTTCTGGGCGCTTTCCAGCGTGTTGGTGATCATGCGGTTCTCGATGGGAGTGTCCTCATCGATCTTGAGGGTATCCATCAGGCTGGAGACGCGGTCGCCGCCGAACAGGCGCATCAGGTCATCTTCCAGGCTCAGGTAGAAGCGGGAAGCACCCGGGTCGCCCTGACGGCCGGCACGGCCGCGCAGCTGGTTGTCGATGCGGCGGCTCTCGTGGCGTTCGGTGCCGATGATGAACAGGCCGCCTGCAGCGCGCACCTGCTCAGCTTCGGCATCGATCTGGGGCTTGCACTGGGCGTACAGATCATCGAAGCGCTTGCGGGCAGCAAGGATGTTGGCATCCTCGGTATCGCCGTGGCCGTTGGCTTCGGTCAGCAGCATTTCCACTGCAGCCGGGTCGGCATCCTCGGGCTTTTCCGGGTTCAGCAGGTTTTCGCAGAAGTGTTCCTTGCGCATCTGGGCCTTGGCCATGAACTCGGCGTTGCCGCCCAGCATGATATCGGTACCACGGCCTGCCATGTTGGTGGCAATGGTAATGGCACCCTTTTTGCCGGCCTGCGCCACGATCTCGGCTTCGCGCTCGTGGTTCTTTGCGTTCAGCACGTTGAAGTCGCGGGTGTATTTCTGCAGCATCTTGGCAAGGGTCTCACTCTTTTCCACGCTGACCGTACCCACCAGCACGGGCTGGCCCTTCTGGTGGCATTCCAGCACCTGCTGGATAACGGCATTGTATTTGCCGTTGACCGTCTTGTAGATGGCATCCGGATAATCGATGCGCTGACGGGGGCGGTTGGTGGGCACCGTAACGATGTTCAGGCCGTAGATCTCGGTGAACTCGGTGGCTTCTGTCTTGGCGGTACCGGTCATACCGGACAGCTTTTTGTACATGCGGAAGTAGTTCTGGAAGGTGATGGTAGCCAGCGTTTTGCTCTCGGCGGCGATCTTCACGCCCTCCTTGGCTTCGATGGCCTGATGCAGGCCTTCGTTGTAGCGGCGGCCGATCATCAGACGGCCGGTGAACTCGTCCACGATGATGACCTGACCATCCTTGACCACGTAATCGATGTCCCGCTGCATCACGCCGTAAGCCTTGATGGCCTGATCGATGTGATGGGCAAGGGTCATGTTCTCGGCGGCGGCAAGGTTTTCGACCTTGAAGTAGGCTTCCGCTTTCTTGATGCCGCTGGCAGTCAGGGTACAGGTCTTGTGCTTTTCGTCCACGACGTAATCACCGTCGGTCTGCTCGTCGGTAGAGACCTTATCCTCCAGCTCTACCACCACGCTCTTGCGCAGGGTGCGCACAAAGCGGTCCACCTGTGTGTACAGGCTGGAGGAATCCTCGCCGCGGCCGGAAATGATCAGGGGCGTGCGGGCTTCATCGATCAGGATGGAGTCCACTTCATCGACGATGGCATAGGCGTGGCCGCGCTGCACCATGTTGGCCTTATAGGTCACCATGTTGTCGCGCAGGTAGTCGAAGCCGAACTCGTTGTTGGTACCGTAGGTGATGTCGGCAGCATAGGCGGCGCGGCGTGCATCACCGTCCATGCCCTGTGCGATCAGGCCGACAGAAAGGCCCAGCCAGCGGTAGAGCTTGCCCATCCACTCGCTGTCGCGCTTGGCAAGGTAATCGTTGACGGTAACAACATGCACGCCCTCACCGGTGAGGGCATTCAGGTAGGCGGGCAGGGTAGCCACAAGAGTCTTGCCTTCACCGGTCTGCATCTCGGAAATATCACCGCGGTGCAGGGCAATGCCGCCGATGACCTGCACAGGGAAGTGCTTCATGCCCAGCACGCGCCATGCGGCCTCGCGGCAGACGGCAAAGGCATCGGGCAGGATATCATCGGTGGTCTTGCCGTCGGCCAGCTGCTGCTTGAACACAGCGGTCTGTGCCTGCAGGTCGGCATCCGGCATGGCGGCATATTTCTCTTCCAGAGCCAGCACCTGCTTGGCAATGGGGTTGATCTTTTTCAGCTCCCGGTCCGAGAAGCTGCCAAAGAGTTTTTCAACAAGGGACATTGGTAACACCTCATAGATCAAATTCGGGAAAATGCTTCCCGGAGATAGACATAAATACACACATATATGATACACCAAAGCGGCAGACGCGTCAAACCTGCAAGGTTATTTTAGCCGGATTTTGAATGAATTTTCTGTAAATTTGCGCTGGAAGGGGGTTCATAAAAGGAAAAGATATGTGGTGGAGGCGAACAGCCTCGCCCTCTCCGTCTGCTCCCGCTGGTCGCATCCACCTCCCCCAAAGTGGGAGGCCTTGGCAATCCACGCAAAGTTTCCGGTTTCGCCAGAGGCTCCCCCTTTGGGGGAGCTGGCGAGCGAATGCGAGACTGAGAGGGCGAGCCAGCTAAAACAAAAACCACCTCTGATTTTTGCAAATCAGAAGTGGTCAGATGTACATTATAAGGTTTCCAGCAACTGCGGCAGCTGTGCCAGATCGTCGATGACATTCGGGCACACAGCCTCGAGCCGCGCGCGGGACTGGTGGCCGCCGGTGTAGAGCACGCATTTTGTGCCAAGGGCCTTTGCAACTTCGGCATCGTGCTGGGTGTCGCCCACCATCACGCAGGCAGCAGGGGCGATGCCGCTTTGTGCAAGCCACTGTTTGCCCACCTGCACTTTGCTTACGCCATAGATGTCTGCAAGGCCGAGCAACTCAGTAAAATAGCCCTGCAGGCCCCGTGCGGCTACCTGCTCGATCAGGTAGTCCCGGCGGGAGGCGGAAAGCACGCTCTGCCGCCAGCCCCGGCGCGAAAGCTCGGCCAGCGTCTCGGCAGCGTGTGCAGAGGGGAGACAGGCATCCACGCCTGCGTTATAATGTTCCATAAAGCGCTCGGCCAGCTCTGCATAAGGGTGCTTTGCAAAGTTGAAACCGGCGCGGATGTAGTATTCCTCAATGGGAAAACCGAAAATTTCCCGGTAAGCGGCAAGATCGTACCGCTGCGGATAACCGTGGGTCTCCAGCATCCAGTTGAGACAGCTGTGGGTGAAATCAACATCATCCATCAAGGTGCCGTTCCAGTCCCAGAAGATCATTCCGTTTGCCTGCATGGAAACCTCCTTGCGGTCATTAAGCTGCAAAAATTTTGCGCAGGGCTTTGCTGCTCTCGATGATCTTCACCAGCAGCACACCCAGAACGGTGCAGCTGATGAGCTCGCCGATACCTACGGAGATGCCGTTGGTGATGCAGGCCAGCCAGATGGGAGCGCTGGAGGTGGGGTCCGGGAACATGACGGCAATCTCAATGCCGATGATCACGGCATTGAACAGCACCGGCGGCAGGGAAGCCGCCACAGCCAGACCCTTGATGCGGATGTTCCGCAGCTTGTAGGTGACAAGGCAGGCCAGCAGGGTGGCAAGGGTGCCAAAGATGACATCCACGATGGTGGAGCCCAGCAGGTTTGCCAAAAAGCAGCCCAGTACCACACCGGCAATGTACTCGGCACCGAACACCGGCAGCAGGCAGAGCGCCTCAGCCACACGCACCTGTACCGCACCATAGGAGAGCGGCTGCAGAGCCATGCAGAGAACAACATAAATGGCTGCGACCACGCCGCAGCGCACCAGTTTACGGACGGAAGAATTCTGATTCATGATAATACTCCAGCGGGATGATTTTGACCGCACAGGGCCGCCAGCCCCTGTGGGTTTGGCCCGGTATGGTTCGAGACACGCCGGGGAGCCTAAAATCCTAAGTTGCTCTGAAAGGATGCCGCACAAAAAGCACAGCAAAAGGCAGTATAGCATAATTTTTGGCAGATTGCAACGAATTTTCGCAGAATCAGGTACAGATGCAGTTTTTGGTTTGGACCCTTCCGGTGAAAAAGAGGTTCCGAAAAGCCCGCAGGCTTTTCGGAACCTCAAAATAAAAATAAAATTACCGCTGAAATAGCCAGAGCGAAAGCGGAGGCTATTAAAATCGTGTGTTACCCTCTGGGGTGTCCGGTATACACCAGAGCCACCGTGTCGGGGCCGGTGTTGGCGGAAACGACGCCGCCCAGCTCAAACACCAGCAGCGGCGGTTTGCCAAAGGCCTTGCGGCAGGCCTTTTCCAGATCGGCGGTCTGCGGGATGTTGGTGTGGCCGATCATATAATCAAAGTTCTCCACGCCTTCGCTGCGCTGTTTGCACAGCTCCACCATGGCGGGCACCACCTTGTCATCGCCGCGTACCTTGGCTTCCACCTTGGTCTTGCCGTCGATCAGGGTGATGATGGGACGAATGCCCATCAGCTCGCCCATAACAGCAGCAGCGGCAGAGATGCGTCCGCTCTTTTTCATCTGCTTCAGGCTGTAGGGGCCCAGAACGATCTCCATGCAGTCCATCTGCTTTTCAAACTCCCGGATCACATGGCTGATCTCTGCGCCGTTCTTCAGCTTGCGGGCCATTTCGCACAGATACCAGCCGAACACCATGGAATAGGTGTGGGGGTCCAGCAGATGGATCTTCAAGTGGTGCTCCGGGCGCTCCTCCCGCAGCATCCCCTGTGCCATGAGGGCGTTATTGTAGGTGGAAGAGCCGGATTTGTTGATGGGTACATGAATGACATCCGTATAGCCCTCGTCCACGTACTGGCAGTATTTTTCGCAGAACTGGATGGGGGTGATGGCGGCAGTGGAGGGCACGCCCTTAGCGGCACGCATCTTATCGTAAAATTCGGTGTTGGTGCAGCTTTCACGCTCCACGTAGTCCACATTGTCCAGCAGGATGTGGAAGCTCATGATGTCGATGCCGTATTTTTCGGCCATCTCCTGCGGGATATCGCAGGAGGAATCGGTCAGGATCGCAATCTTGCTCATAATGTCCCTCATTTCCATTCGTAGTCTCGTAAGTGTCCGTGGTCCAAAAGCTCCGGAAAGTCCCACTGGCGCAGCACTTCATACACGCCCACGGCCACGCTGTTGGAAAGGTTCAGGCTGCGGCAGGTGTCGCGCATGGGCATTCGGATGCAGTGCTCCTGATTGGCGGCAAGCAAGGCTTCGGGCAGGCCGGCATCCTCGCGTCCGAACACGAGGTATGCACCGTCCGGGTAGCTCACATCGGTGTAGCGCTGCGGTGCCTTGGTGGTAAAATAGTAATAGGGGCCGCTGTTTTTGGCAAAGAACTCGTCCAGACTGTCGTAATAGCTGATGTCGAGGTAGTGCCAGTAATCCAGACCCGCATGCTTGAGCTTTTTATCATCGATGGCAAAGCCCATGGGGCCTACCAGATGTAGCCGACAGGCAGTGCAGGCACAGGTGCGGGCCACATTGCCGGTGTTCTGCGGGATGCGCGGCTCCACCAGAACGATGTTCAAGGTTGGCTTTTCGTTCATCGGTGTACCTCCCCTTATTCTGCCGAGCCTGCCGGGCACAGGCGCGGCAGAAGCGGCTCGAACCAGACCCCGTAGCGGGTATCCTGCGCGGCGGGCGTGTTCTGGATGGAAAGCGCCACGAACTCGGCAGCGTTGTCGGCGGCGGCACTCAGGGCGTTGCCCTGCAGCAGCGAGCCGATGAGCACCGCACCGTACAGGTCGCCGGTGCCGGGAAAGCTGCGGCTGATGTGCAGCTTTTTGATGAGGAAGCGGTCTTTTCCGCTGCCTGCACAGCCGATGTATTTGCCCAGCGGCAGGCCGGTGACGACAGCCCCGGGGGCCAGAGTGGTCAGCTCATCAGCCAGAGCCTGTGCGGCTTCATCGGTGAGCAGCTCGGTCTGCGGCTGGCGCTGCAGCAGGATCTGTGCCTCGGTGTAGTTGGGCAGGATCAGATCGGCAGCACCGCACAGTGCACGGATGCGGTCGATCAAAGCAGGCGTTACGGTGGAGTAAGCCTTGCCGTTGTCGCCCATGACCGGGTCAACGATCTTTTTGGCTGCGGGCCAGAGGGCAAAGGCTTTTTCGGCCAGTGCCACCTGATCCTCACCGCCCAGATAGCCGGTATAGATGCAGTCAAACTCCACGCCGAGCGCATGGTAATGCTCCAGCGCCTGTTCGCCGTAGGCGCAGCCGTCCAGCCGTGCAGGTGTGCCAAGCCCGCCTGTGTGGGTGGAAAGCACCACCGTGGGCAGGGCTACCGGCTGCACGCCCATGACCGACAGCACCGGCAGGATCACTGCAAGGCTGCAGCGGCCCATGCCGGAAAGATCGTGGATGCAAAGGACTTTTTTGGGTTCAACAGGGTGTATCAAATAAGGAACCTCCTTACCAGTATGCGGAATGAGCAGTGCGCTTTTTAGCCGGGCACACCCGCCCATTAAAACATCGTAGAACAGTATACCACAAATTTCTGCATAAAAAAAGCGGATACCAGATAGTTTACAGGAAATAATAAC